>JBDSKU010000153.1:0-5612 GCA_039916745.1 Nitrospiraceae bacterium | reverse complement strand
CCAGCTTATAGTAACTATCCACCGGCGTGTAGTTCTTGAGCACATCGAGAATAAATCCCTCCTCGATCGCCTGCTTCATCGTGTAACTGTGGAAGGGCCGGTGCTTGACCTTCCCCTCGGCGTCGGGCGGCAGCGGGATGCCGAACATCTCCAGTGTCTTATTCTTGGGCGTCGCGGTGAAGGCGAAGTAGCTGGCGTTGGTCAGCATCTTGCGCGCCGCCATCCGCTTCGCGAGCGCCTCGTTCACCATGTCCTCGGGGTCAGTTCCATCCTCTTCATCATCCGGGGCGTCACCGAGTGCCTGGCTCATTGCCGACGAGGTCTTGCCTCCCTGGCTGGAATGCGCTTCATCGATGACGATGGCGAAGGTCTTGCCACCCTCGGTCCCGATCTCGTCGAGAATATGGGGGAACTTCTGCACCGTTGAAACGATGATCTTCTTGCCTTGCTGAATGAACTTTCGCAGGTCACCCGAGTCCTTGGCATGACCGACCGTCGCACCCACCTGCATGAACTGTTTGATGGTCGCCTGGATCTGATGGTCAAGCAGCCGCCGATCTGTGACGACGATCACCGAGTCGAACAACGCCTTGTCGCCGCGCTTCACGCCGATAAGCTGGTGCGCGAGCCAGGCGATGGAGTTCGACTTGCCGCTGCCCGCCGAGTGCTGGATCAAGTAGCGCTTGCCCACACCCACGGTATGCACATCAGCCAGCGCCTGCCGCACCACGCCAAGCTGGTGGTAGCGCGGCCAGATCTGCGTGCGCTTCTTCTTGCCGGTCTTCGGGTCCTTCTCCACGACGATCTGCGCGTAGTTCTCGAGAATATCGGTCAGCCCTGCCGGGGTGAGCACCTCTTTCCACAAATAGTCAGTCTTGAGGCCGTGCGGGTTGGGCGGATTGCCCGCGCCGTCGTTGTGGCCCTTGTCTAAGGGCAGGAACCACGAGCTCTTGCCCGCAAGCCGGGTGCACATCTGCACCGCGCTGTCGTCCACCGCGAAGTGCACCACGGAGCGACCGAACTCGAATAGCTTTTCTTTCGGATCACGGTCACGCTTGTATTGCTCGATGGCATCCACGACGGTCTGCTTGGTGAGGCTGTTTTTCAGCTCGAAGGTGGCGATGGGCAGGCCGTTGATGAACAGGCCGAGGTCGAGCGCACGGCGCGTCTCGTCCATGCTATATGCGAGCTGACGAGTCATCGAGAAGCGATTCTGCGCGTACAGCGCCTCGGCTTTGGCATTGCCCGGTGAGGGCGTGCCGTAGAACAAATCGAAATGCACAGGCCCATGCTCAAGCCTTTTGCGCAGTACATCGATGACGCCGCGCTTGCCGATCTCGTTCGAAAGCCGCGCCAGGAACTTGAGGCGGTTGATGTCCTTAGGGTCGTCCGGATTGGCCATCCCCAGTTTCTTGAACGACTCCGGCTGAGTGGCACACAGAAAAGCAAAGAGCTGCGGCACATCGAGCGCATGAGCGCGGTCGTAATCCTGCGCGCTGCCTGCGATATAGCCAGTCCCGCCATAAGGGGCGAGTCGTTCAGCGGCCATGTTCGGCACCACGGCGAGACTATCCTCACCGGTCATGTGCCGCATAATGAGCGTTTCAAGTCCCTTTTCGCTGGTATCAGTGCTCACAAGGAACCTCTAATCAAGTAACCATCAAGTACCAAGGATTCTCTTACCTATTGATTTTAAAGGAGCTGGCCTTCAACTTCGCTTGCCGCCGCCCGTTCTAATCAAGCAACCATCAAACAACGTGATTTTTGTCTGGCGCTGGCCAAGCCGACACCCTTTGTTAAGCCCTTTGCTAGAAACGCGAGAGCTGCATACTTTTAGCAAAGAAATTAAACCTTCTCTGTCAAAGAGTTACGGTAACTTCCCTGCAATACTCGTTTGTTTCCATGGAAATTTCTTTACTCAATCATGAGATCCCTCTATCGCGACCCATTCTGGGTGCGACCGCGTGCCTCGATTCACGATGCTGCCTGATCGCCGAAGTTCCTGCAACAGGTTGTGAACCTTGCGCTGCTTCTGCTTGGGGGTGAGACGATCCGGCAACTTCGATAGCAGCACATCGTCTACAGCGGCCCGGCCTACCGGACCATGCTCGTGCAACAGCGCCAGGACCAAATCCAAGTAGTACTGTTTATTGAATCCTCGCTCCCGGATATGCCTGCCCGTCTCGCCAGTCATCTTCGCAACAGCCCCTGCGACCATGAGGCTTGGGTAGCGGCCCTCAACCAACCCAGCGGCTTTCAGTTGCCGATATTCGTCCCTTCCGATGGGCTTCTTCTTCTGTACCCGATCGAGGAGGATGACCTGTTCAAGATTTAGATCAGTTCGTTCCATGATAAGACGGGTGTAGCGCTCATCGAGAACCCTCCCGCTGATCGTCAGCGTCACATGACCCAGCTCGGTCAGATCATAGTCTGGCAGCGGGAACGAGCGCTTCCGCTGAGTCTCGAACATGCGTTTGATGCCACCCCCTTGAGTGTCAATCAGGTTGAGCTCGACCATGGCATCGACCAGAAACGGATTACGGTAGATCGTCTGTGGCGCATTCTGCCGGATGACCGTGTCCACATCGCCTGGCAAGAAATCGCCGACATTGGTCAGGATCACCCGGTCCGGATACTCGACCACAACCACACGCCCGTGCAGGCCGTAGTCTTGATGGGCGATGCAATTGTGCAACGCCTCGCGGATCACCCAGGGGTCATACTGAGTGATTTCCTGAGGGAACAGCGTCCCGCTGGGCAGCGCTCGCACCATCAGATTGCGGAGGCGCTTGAGCAGGCGGTCCCCCGCCAGCATGAAAGGCGGCCCGACGTGCTCGTAATCCAACTCGTGGTTGTCCGCATCCTTCAAAATCCAGGAAACCTTGGCCACCGCAGGCGAGAGCAAGGCCGTCGACTCCGCTCGTCCGAGCAAAAGAAGAGCGGTTTGCGTCACCGCTCCTTGCTTAAGCACTTTTGCCTTGTTGAGGAACGTCGCGTTGTCCCACCCTGACACCTCGCGCGCCTGGATCGGATGCTTGACGATGAACTGTTCGCGCGCCTTTGTGATCGCCTCCGGGTCGAGATCCGCCAAGGACGCGGCCTCGACTACGTCCGCAGACCAGTCCCGGCCCCGCATCCAGATCGCCCGGGCTTTCTCAGGGTGCTTGCTCAGTTCCGTCTTGCTAGAGCCGATACGGATGAACGCCTCGTCATAGAAGCGGACTGGCTGGTCCCGCGCAGGACCGATTTCGAATAGCACCACGCGACCGCTGGGGTGCTGCACAATGCGTGGTTCAAAACCCGTGTTTGGACGCAGCCCCCCTGCAAGCCATGGAAGCAGATCCTGGTTGCCCTTAGCTTTGGAGGTGTAGGGATCGAACGGAGTTCCCACGACTTCGTGCGTCGTGTCGTCGATACCGAAGAGGATATATCCCCGCGCTTGGGCCGCCACACAAGCGGCGTTGGCAAGAGCAGACAGGTATTCGCCCAGTTGCTGCGGCTCGCAGTTGTTGCGCTTGAACTCGCACCACTCCGTCTCCGCCGACAGAGCTCGCAGACGATCCACAAGCGCGATGAGGTCACCTGTACTCACGCCTCAGCCTCCTCAGGGACGGCATCAAGGTCCGCCTCTTCCGCATCTTCGTCTCCCCCTAACAGAGCGTCCGCGCCATCAAACGGTTCGAGGTCATCAGATTCTTCCGGCAACTTGGCTGCCATCTCGCGCACGTCGAGCTTGCCGGTGACCACATCGGCGACGAGGCGGGTGCGGTATTCGCGGAGGAGCTCGATCTCACGTTCGAGGCGGGAAATGACCACGTCCAATGGGGCGCATGCACGCCCGAGGTACTCGACGATGCTCTCCTGTTCGACAACGTCGGGTCTAGCAACAACCAACTGGGGCAGCTTGCTTGCTTTGATGCCCTGTGCCGTCGAACCAGTCGCCCGCTCAAGAAGCTGACTTTGGAAGTACGGCGAGTTTAGACAGTGCACCGCAAAAGGAGGCAGAAGCAACGACGCGTTCAGACGGAAACGAACAACACGTTGCGCAAGCGCGATGTCCTCTCGGTCAATCAGCGCGAAGTGGCCAAGGGGGGCTTCCATAGTGAGAAGAACATCCCCTATTCTTGCCATACCCCGGCGCATGATTTTCGAGTATTCGGACTCACGCACGAATTCCTTGGAGGCCTCGTAATCGATCCAACCCTTGCGCACATTCTTGGCCGTAACCAAGAACACACCTACTTCAACCTTCTCGGGCGTGGCTCCGCGATAGTCGGCCCGTTCCGTCGTGCATCGTACAAACGAGCGCACCTCCCAATGCTGCGGAATGTCGCCGAGCCACGAGATGCCGGAGGGTTTGAGGGGAACGGAGGGGTCGAGGCCGCGGGTGACGGCGCGGTGGATGATGGCCTGCTTCTGCTCGCCCAGCAGCGCGATCACCTTCCGCTTCGCCCGGATCGCCCGCTCCAGCCGCCCGTTCGCCCAATCCAGAAACCGCACAATCGACGCCTGCTCGGCGGGCGAGGGGACAAGCACGGGAATCTGTCGCATTCCAGGAATGGACAAATCCCACTGACCGACTCGAACTCCATCGGATGCCTGCCCAAAGTGCGCGACGTAGGGTTTACTGCGAAGCAACTTCTGACCGAAAGCGTGGTTGCCGATACGGAAATCAAAGACATAGTAGGCTGGGCTAACAATGCCATCGCATGGCGCGATACCCATTGAGCCCTGCCACGCCTTCATTTTATTGATCACAAGATTTCCCGCTCGAGCCACTTTGTAGTTGCTCAGATCTTCCGGAATGACGTTGTGATTCTCATCTGCATCGGTGAGGGAACGGACGAACACGCCTTTTTCCCGAGCAACCGACAAAAGCGGCAGATCCGCCCGATCTCGTTCTGCCCGCTTCGAGATGAGTGTGTGAAGGTTTCGCACTTCCCATGTCGTCGGGACAACGCCAAGCCACTTTGAGCCCGAATCCTTGTATTCCTCGTATGGCTTGAGGTTGGCGATCACTTCTTGCCGCCCTTCTTCGTTCGCGAACGGAGCGCACCGGCAGCCGGCGTGGCGTCCGGCGCATTCAAGGCATAGAACTCATGCAGCTTGGCCGCCAGCAGCCGCTTGTCCGGCAACTGGGTCTGGTACTGCGCCACCAGCGCTGGCGAGAGCGTGCGGCTCAGCGCGTACTCCACTACCTCGCTGTCCTTGGACGCACACAGCAGCAGACCGATGGCCGGGTTCTCGTGCGGCTTGCGCGCGTCGCGGTCCAGCGCTTCGAGGTAGAAGTTGAGCTTGCCCAGATGCTCGGGCTCGAACCGATCTACCTTCAGCTCGATGGCCACCAGGCAGTTCAGGCCCCGGTGGAAGAACAGCAGGTCGAGCGCGAAATCACGCCCACCCACCTGCACCGGGAACTCCGAGCCGACGAAGCAGAAGTCGCGGCCTAACTCGATGAGGAAGGCGCGCAGTTGGTCGAGCAAACCGCGGTGCAGATCGGCCTCGGTGTGGTCTGGCGGCAGGCCCAGGAATTCCAGCGCGTAGGCATCCTTGAAATAGTCGGTCGCCGCGTCGCCATGAATTTCTCTCACCGCTGGTGAGAGTTTTGGAGG
>JBDSKU010000152.1:0-14623 GCA_039916745.1 Nitrospiraceae bacterium | reverse complement strand
CGGATTATCTCTGGTTGACTCCTGTCAGTACACAGGGGCCGCCTCGCCGTTGCCGATAAAAAATAGAGCCGTGAGTGGCACCGAACACTTTGTAGTGATCGCCTCTTACCTGTAGGTATAAAAGGAGACGTGATGCCTGACAAACCAGTGATTGCCCAGCGAACTTCCTACACGTTAGAAGTTGGTCCTGGAACCGTCTATTGGTGTCGGTGTGGTCGCCCGAAGACACAACCATTTTGTGATGGATCCCATACGGGGACTGAATTCTCACCGACGGAAATCCATTTCGGAGAAAAAAAACGGGTCTCACTCTGTGGCTGTACGCACACGAAGAAGCCTCCCTTCTGCGACGGCTCCCACTCGAGGATGTAACGAATCGCTATTCACCTTGCGTGAGACAGCGCCATCTGATTCCGAAGGATGGCTCGTTAATGACTACGCGAGAATCTCGAGGCATTTTGATTGCCGGTGAAAAACCGACGAACTCTTGACAGTTTAGTCGACCCGCCTCAGACTACGCGGAAACATCAGTGGGAGCTGTTTGCGATTGGGACCACAACGCATGCGAAATAAGATCCCCTGCTCTGCTGAGCGGTTGAGCCTCCTGGATCCTCCTATGATCCAGGCGGTAGTTGATCGCAATGCCTTTCATATAGGAAATCAATACCTCTCTGAAAATCGCGTTCGAATCGTCGAGGCCGATGACGCTCAGATTTCGTCCGCCGTCATCGGGAACTCCGGCCTCTATGAGCAGACGATACGACTCAAGGAGGGGCACCTCATTTCGAAATGTAGCTGTTCTCTCCCCGAAGAGCCAATGTGCCGTCATTGCATTGCGGTGCTATTGGAATACCATAGATGGGCCCAACCCCGGAACGGACAGCAGAAAAAGACGAAACCCTCTGTCCCCCCCCAGCCAACGCAGGCCTCTGCGCATAATAGTGGTACGTCTACGCCAAACCCCACTACGACGACCGACCTGAAGCTGGGCGAAGTGATGGCCTTCGTCGAATGGCTGCAACCTGCGATTAAGGCCTTGGAGGACGGACGGCCGCTACCTGATTCACCCAAAATTGGAGGCGACCTTGCCTCATGGATTCGCGCCGTTCGCAACCTTGAGGAGCGCCGCCGCGAGAGCGAAGAGGTGCAAATCAACCTGGAGTCCGACATGCGGGACCGAGAGGCCTATGTCGGACGCTTGACGCAACAGCTGCAAGCGTCCATGGAAGAGATCAAGGCCACCCAAGCCAGCACTCAGAGCCTCCAGCAAGAACTATCAGCTTGCAAGGAGATGCTGGCGAAGGTTTCTGAGGTGTCGTCCGAGGTCGGGAGTTATGACAGTCAACTAAAGTCTCTGGCCGGTGAGGTCTTATCAAAAGGGGCTCAGCTCGACAAGCTGGCCAATTCATTCAGGGAAGTCTCAACGGCATTGAAGGCGCTGACCAAGCCCTCCGGCACCTCCTAGCCCATATCCGTTTCGCACCCTCTCCAATCCTCCATCCTAGCTACCAAAACCATTGCGATTGGCTGGCCAATTTCAGTATAATGCGGCCCTTGTTCGTCTAATTGATGAAGGGAGGATCGAGTGATGAAAAAGATCGGCGCAGAGGTTCTCGCAGCGGCTGGCATGGTCCTGTTGACTGGTGTTTCCTATGTTCTGGCGAATGAGCCAAAGGGTGAAGGCGCACCAGACTATAGCGGGGTGACCGGCATCTATTACACATTGATCGGGCTGATCCTAGCCTATGGTTTCTACGACTCCTTCCTCAAAAAGTCCTAGGCCATACTCATATCAATTGAGTTCGTCCCTGCCCGATGTCATTTTTATTGGACAGGGACCTTCTCTCTTCTGCTTTCCTCTTCATGAGTCCCGATCACCGGTTCCGCTGGAGCAATGGCTCAAGCGCTGGAAAGATCTTTTCAACAATTATGCGATAGCCCTCTCCTGTCGGATGAATACCGTCTGCTTGATTGAGCAGGGAGGAGCCTGCCACACCATCGAGAAAAAATGGAATCATCGTGAGGTGATATTGATTCGCTAGTGCTCGATAGAGCGCCTCAAACCCCGCGGTATACTCCATGCCATAATTAGGGGGGAGCTTCATCCCGGCTAACACAACAGTGACCGACGACCGTTGAAGTTGCTGAATGATCCGCTCAAGGTTGCCCTTCGTCTCTTGAAGACTGAGGCCACGAAGCCCATCATTGCCGCCTAACTCGACAATGACCATCGAGGGCTTGCTGTTCAGGACCCAGGGTACCCTCCTCAGTCCACCGGCCGTCGTCTCACCACTGACTCCCGCATTGATGACCCGATAGGAATAGCCAACCACGTCGAGCTTCTGTTGTAGTTGGGCGGGGTAGGATTCATGCTGTGCCACACCTAAGCCGGCCGTCAGGCTGTTGCCGAAGGCGACAATCCGTGGGCGTTCGGCAGAGACTTGGGCCTTCGGTCGACCAGGCTGTGCCGTGACGTCGGTTCCCAGCTGTTGCCCAACGCCTTCGCGAGGAGCACTTGAAGAGGGAGGAGAGGGCGCATTGGCACGGTCACACCCGTAGAAGATGATGAGGAAAAGGCAGAATAATAGTTTTGCGAGTAGCCATAGGTGACGCATATTTATTGAGTATAATATAGGCTTCACGCAGACGATACGGTAGGAGCCTGACGAACATGATCACACTCGATCACCTCACGATGCGCTTGGCCGGTGGCGGTCATCAGATCACGATCCTCGATGATATCACCGTCGCAATCCCTGACAAGCAACGCGTGGCCATCGTCGGTCCATCCGGAAGCGGCAAGTCCACCTTGCTAGGCCTCATCGCGGGGCTGGATCAGCCAACGTCCGGATCCATCACGATAGACGGAGTCGAGATCTCTACAATGCGAGAGCGCGCCTTGGCGCGATATCGCCGCGATCACATCGGCTATATCTTTCAATCCTTTCACCTCATTCCCACCCTCACGGCCCTGGAAAATGTCCTGGTGCCATTAGAGTTGGCTGGGATACATGGAGCGCAGGCTCGTGCCACGGACCTGTTAGGGGCTGTTGGTCTTGCTGATCGCTTGTCCCATTATCCCGTCCAACTGTCAGGAGGCGAACAGCAGCGGGTGGCTGTGGCCAGAGCGTTCGCCTGTCGCCCACCGATCCTGTTAGCGGACGAGCCAACCGGCAACTTGGATTCGGCCACAGGGCAACACATCATGAGTCTACTCCTGTCGCTCCATCGCGATTTCGGCACCACCCTCGTCCTCGTCACGCATGATCGAGCCATGGCCTCCTCGATGGAACGAATCATTGCGTTGCGCGACGGTCGCATCGAATCCGATAGCCTCAATGACCCAGAGCCTCCGGTCGCAGAGTCACCACGGTGAACCCCTTCATCTTCAGAATGGCCTGGCGGGAAACCAGAGGCGCGTGGCGCCACTTTCTGTATTTCTTCGCTTGCATTGCGATCGGCGTCGGAGCCTTGGTCGGGGTATCGCTGTTTGGCATGAACGTAAATCGCGCCGTCACGAAAGAAGCGCGCGGCCTATTAGGTGGCGATCTCGAAATTCGTCTAACACATCCCTTGAGTCTTGCCGGGCAGACGGTGCTGGACTCGCTGGGCGAGCGAAACATCGTCTTCACCCATGTGAGCGAACTCATCGCCATGGCTGCGCGCACCACTCAACAGCCTTCCGGCGCCCAATCGACTCAGATCATCGAACTCAAAGCAATCGAATCGGCCTATCCCCTGTACGGGGCGATCCGGCTCGATCCGGCGCAATCGCTCGATGTCCTGCTCCACCCGGATGAACATCGCTGTGGCGGACATGCCTGCTTTGGGGCCGTGGTGCAGGAGTCGCTGCTGATCCGGATGGGCCTCTCCGTGGGAGATGATTTCAAGATCGGTCACGTGAGGTTTTTAATTACCGGCATCGTCCGGACCGAGCCGGATCGAATGGCCAATGCGTTCAGCTTAGGCCCACGGGTGATGATTGCCCAGGAGGGGCTACGGGCAGCGGAGCTGATCAAGCCGGGGAGCCGGGTGCGAGAGCGGTATCTCGTGAAGATACCGCCTGGCATGCCGCTGGAGCCGCTCCTCACCGAACTGCGTGGTCGGCTGGCGACAGATTCCGTACGCATATCCAGCTATCGCACGGCCCAGCCACAGTTGAGGCAATTTCTCGACCAGCTCTCCCGTTACCTCGGGCTGATTGGTCTCACTGCGTTATTCATCGGTGGACTGGGGGTGGGGACCTCGATTCACGCGTTCTTGCGCGACAAACTGCGAACGATCGCGATCTTGAAAGCGCTTGGCGCCGATTCGACCATGGTCGTATCGACCTACGTGGTGCAAACGGTCATCTTAGGATCAGTGGGGAGCTTCGCGGGAATCCTCTTGGGGATCGGGCTTCAACGGATACTCCCTCCCCTTATGGTCGGTCTATTTTCGTCCGACCTCCTCGACCAATTGGGCGTCTCCTCAGAACTGTCGTGGTCCTCGATGTGGCCCTTGATGAAAGGGGCAACGCTGGGACTGTTGTCGACGCTACTGTTTACCCTGTGGCCTCTCTTGAAAACTCGAGACATTCACCCGGGTGCAATCTTTCGGCATGATGCTGAGCAGGCGACGGTCGAGCAGCAGACTGCTCCTTCACGATGGTGGGTGAGATGGAGACTGACCGATCGCGTAAATGTTGGCACGACCGTAGGAATCATCCTCGGGCTATGTGCACTCTCGGTGTGGCAAGCCGGCTCATGGTCGATCGGGTTCCTGTTTCTTGGAGCATTGTCTTTCGCCATCGTCCTCCTCTTCGTCTGCGCGCGGATGTTCGTACGAGTGCTGGGCTGGATGCCGTTGCCTCGCGTCTTGAGCCTTCGCTATGCCGTCGGCAATGTCGTGCGGCCAGGAGGGCAGGCAGCGGGCATCATGGTCGCCATTGGTATCGGCGCCATGATGATTGTCACCGTGACGTTGGTGGAGCAGGCTTTGCTGCACCACGTGCAGGAAAGTCGACCGGCGGATGCTCCGACCTTCTTCTTTATCGATATTCAGCCCGATCAAGCACAGGAGTTCGTATCGCTGATGCATCGCCAGATCGGACAGGTGATTCCTGAACTAACGCCACTGGTGCGTTCACGCCTCCATGCGATCAATGGGCACATCATCACCGCAGAAGAGGGAATCCAGAAGGACGAGAAGCGATCGGAGGGGAAAGAAGAACGGGGAAAACAATGGTACCTCACCCGGGAATATGTGTTGACCTTCCTCGAACAGCTCCCGAAAGATAATCGACTCGTCAAAGGGAAATGGTGGAAACCTGGGCAGGTCTTCTCAACCCCTCACGTATCAGTAGAAGAAGAGGCCGCCATACACTTGGGTCTCGAGATCGGCTCACTCGTGGAGCTCGATATTCAGGGGACCACCCTGTCGGCTGAAGTGAGCAGTATCCGGAAAGTCGAGTGGGGAAATTTCTCGACGAACTTCTACATGATCTTCTCCCCGGGAGCGCTCGAAGGGGCGCCGTTTACCTATGTAGCGACCGTACGGGTCTCACCGGATCAAGAGGTACCGTTGCAACAGGCCGTGGTCGCCTTATTTCCCAACGTCAGCGCGATTCATATCGGCGACGTACTCGACAGTTTTGCGCGAGTGCTCGATCGCCTGTCTCTGGCAATCAGGGCTGTCGCATTATTTTGCGTCGTGGCTGGCGGGTTGGTCATGGCGGCGGCGCTCGCCGCAACACGATATCGGCGCCTCTATGAAGCGGTGATCCTGAAAGCGCTCGGCGCCTCTCGCGGCCTGATAGGGCGTGCGTTTGCCATCGAGTATGTCTTGTTGGGCACGGTGGCGGGGCTTATTGGTCTGTCGCTCGGGACAGTCTTGTCATGGGCGGTGTTGCGATATCTGTTCGATCTCCCCTGGAGCCTGCATCCACGGGTACTTGGCATCGGCCTCTTCCTGACCATGTTATTGACGCTGGTCGTAGGATTTACCAGCACGTATCGGATTCTGGGCCAACGGCCCTTGGCCGTGCTGCGGCACGAGTAAGGTGTGAAATGACACCCGTGCCGATCCCTTGCTCCCGGAGCGCGCACGATCAGAATGTGCTCGCTCAATGGCCGCAGTAGGATCAACACGGGTGCCATTTCATGATAGAAGCAGTGAGCTAGGAGCCTGTCCGACATTGCCTTCGTGACGAGGCGAAAGAGATGCGGTCAGATGCGATGCCACAGGTCTGGAAAAACCGGAGGCGTATTCGCTGGAATACGTTGAGGATTTTTTCGGGCCGAGTACGACGCAGAGGATTAGGCAGGCTTGAGGCAGGAACGGACAGGCTGGCAGGCCATTCGGGGCCCATCGTTCAGGCTCCACTTACCTAACGAAGAAGACACATGAGCATCGCCATCATCACCGGCGCAAGCCGGGGCCTCGGGGTCAGCACCGCACTCCATGCCGCAAAGCGCGGTATGGGGGTCATCCTCACCTACAACAGCCATGCGGCTGGAGCCGAGGAAGTCGTTCGCAAAATCGAATCCGAGGGCGGCAAAGCCGTGGCGCTGGCGTTGGATGTCGGCAAGGTCGCATCATTCGCCGGTTTTCGCGTTAGCGTCGCCGCCGCCTTGGCGGCCACCTGGGGCCGGGATCGATTCGACGCCCTGGTCAACAACGCCGGCTACGGCGCATTCAACGCCATCGAATCGGTGACCGAGGCCGAATTCGATGGCTTGCTGAACCTGCACCTCAAGGGCCCGTTCTTCCTGACCCCGGCGCTGCTGCCGCTGATGGCCGATGGCGTCCACATCGTCAACATGACCAGTGCCACGACGCGCGTCGCGACACCGGGTGCTGCGCCTTATGCGGCGTTCAAGGGTGGGCTGGAAGTGCTGGCGCGCTACATGGCCAAGGAATTCGGCCCGCGTGGCATCCGGGCGAACTCGATCTCTCCCGGCGCAATCCGCACCGACATGACCAGCGGGGCCTTCGATCAAATGCCGGAGTTTGTGACCAGCTCGCCGGACAGACCGCGCTCGGCCGAATCGGTGCGCCCGACGATGTCGGCCGCGTGATCGCAAGCCTCCTGTCCCCGGACAGCGGCTGGGTCAACGCGCAAAACATCGAAGTAGCCGGGCGGCTACAACATCTGAACCAGAGGATTCCCTTCCATGCTTGACCACATCTTTCTCTCGGTGAACGACGTTGAGCGCTCGGTAGCCTTCTACACCGCCGCGCTCGAACCACTCGGCATCGCTCACAGTCACGATTACGACGGACGGGACGGCCCGCCAGGCCACCCCGACCTCAAAGGTTTTGGGGCGAACGGGCGCGTGTTCTTCTGGCTGCGCCAAGGCGTGGCGCACGGACAGGCGGTGCACGTCGGCTTCGCGGCGAACGGCACAGCCGAAGTCGACGCGGCCTACGCCGCCGCCATGGGGCCGCCGGGGCCACCGCCAACGGGGCGCCGGCGGCGCGGCTGCACTACGACCCGCGCTACTACGCCGCCAACGTGTTCGACCCCGATGGCTACAGCCTGGAGTTTGTCTACAAGAGCTGGCAACACGCGCAGGACCCGCAGGAGGCTCAGCCATGAACCGCGTCCTTATCTACGGCGCCACGGGTTACACGGGCAGCATGGTGGCCAGGCAGGCCAAGACGGCGGGGCTGGATTTCGCCATCTCCGGCCGCGACGCGAAAAAGCTAGCGGCCCTCGCCCACGAACTGGACGTACCGTACAGCGCATTTGCACTTGACGCCGGCAACCTGGCCAAGTCCTTGGGGGGCGTCTCCGTCCTGGTGAACTGCGCCGGGCCGTTTGCCAAAACCGCGCAGCCGTTGATGCGTGCATGCGTCGAGGCTGGCGCGCACTACCTCGACATCACTGCGGAAATCAACGTCTATCGGCTGGCGGAAAGCCTGGGTGCCGGCGCCGCTCGCGCCGGTGTGATGCTGATGCCTGGCGTGGGTTGGGACGTAGTGCCCACCGACTGCCTGGCACTGCAGCTCTCACGCCGGGTCGCACAGCCTGTCTCGCTGCGAATAGCCCTGCAGGTTGCCGGCCCCATGTCGCGTGGATCGGCTGTCAGTGCAGGGGAGATCGTTGGCGCAGGTCTGATGGCGCGCGTGGACGGCGCATTGGTTTCCACACCACATACCATGTCCGCGCTGTTCGACTTCGGAAACGGGGAGGTAACGTGCGTGCCGCTGTCGTTCGGTGACCTCGTTACGGCATGGCACTCGACCAGCATTCCCAACATCGCCATGTTCGTGAACGTCACTGGCACGGCCTTTCCTGTTGGCGAGCTCTCAGAGCTTCCCGATGGACCGATCCAGGCAGAACGCGATGGCCAGCGTGCCCGCGCGGTGGCGGAAGTCATCGGCGCGGACGGCACGGTTGTCCGAGCGGTCATCGAAACCATAAACGGCTATTCGTACACACCGCTTGCGGCCGTGGAAGCGACGCTTCGGGTGCTGGGCGGAGATCATCGACCAGGCTTCGAGACACCGGCTAGTGTCTTCGGCGACGATTTTTCGGAAAGCATCTCTGGGACCATAATCACCGAGCTCTAAATTTACAATCGCCCGCCGTGATAGAGAGCACGCCAAAGTCTGCTTTGCAGAGCGAGGCGGAAACTGGGCGACCAATATCCAGTGTCAGAATTGGGTCGGGTCCAGCCGATCGACTTTGGCAGTGAACGGCTAATCTAATCCAGCGGGAGTTCCCCGTCTGTGAAGACGGAGGTGAGAGCAAGGTCCTGCAAAGCAGGACGAGCCCCGCTCGTAATCAATTGAGGACCACGCCTGTGAAGGCGTGGGAATCTATATCGGAACAAGTCCGTGCGTTCATCGAGCCTGGTTGCTGAGAGGGCTGAAAGAGAGGGAGTCGACAATCAGAGGGTCTAGCAGGCTGCAGAAAAACTCGATTTATGCCCAAATGCCGTTAGAATCTTCCTTATGGCATCGATGTCAAAATAGTCTCAGGATGCTCAAAAAGGCCGTCCAGCAAGGCCGCAGTGAGCGAAGAGGCGAGGCGTACGCTTCGGTAGGTTGAGCCTCTGAGCGACGCGAGAACGCCGCTGGAGGACTTTTTCAGCATCCTGCTAGTCGGGAAGGCGCAGGGCGAGGAGACGGCAAAGGCGTCGCTCTTCGGATCTGAGGAAAGTGGAAAAGCGAAGCCCAATCCCCTCGGCACAACGGGAGCGCACAATGGCCTCGTCAACCATGATGGGATCATCGTACTCGGCAGGATGAAATTCAAGCATCACGCGACATCCCATTGGAATGCGCTGACTCGTGCGCACGCGACACCCCCGAAGAGACAAATTCGACAGCGTTCCTTCGACGACGACGCGCTGGCTTGGGTCATTGATGGGGCGAACCTGTGCCGGGTACTGAACTGGAACACGCTCATAGTTGCGGCGAGGAGTGGTCTTGAGCTTGCCGAGGAAGGTGGTGAAGCGATGGGCACAGAGCTGACAGCGAAAGGGGTAGATCGTCAAAATGCCAAGGAGTCGCTCTGTGACTCCTGATCGAGGGGCCAGTTTTGTTTTCGCGGTCCCGCACTTCGGACAGTTCACAGTGCGCATGGTCTGTCAGCACTCCCATGATTCGCCGTTGAGGGGCGATGGTAGTCCGTTCAACGTAGGAGATAGTGTACCGACACCTCTGCCACGCAACAAGCCCTCATTCAGGGGGGACCTGAGGCGAAGGCCCTACAACGAGTGGGTCATAGCCGTCCCTGCTCCCTCCTATTCCCTCTCCTTTTACAATCGTTCATCAACGGCCTTGAGGTACTGACGTAGCACGACCCCATCCCGTTCCCGCACGTTTACCGTAATCCTTAGCTGCTCCAGGTACTGTTCTAAGGTTTTCCCACCGAGATCGATCTTCCGTGAGGCAAAGAACTCGCGCACGTCCTTTTCGAGTGTTGGGGTGGCGAGGTTGACAATCCCCCCACACATGCGACGTAAACCTTGCTTGGGGAATAACTGGTCCATCTTCTCCCAGTTCGTTTTCACAAAGTCCCAGGCCAATTCCCTGCCATACACGTTGCCTAGGATGGCGCTGACGAGGAACGGCGCATCTTGTGTGCGGATTTCTCCGCTGATGGTGCGGGCGAGTGTACGTTGGAGCAAGGCCTTCGGTTGGAACGCGGCGAGCGAGAAGAGATAGCGCCGTTCTTCCTGGGGGGTGGAGGCAGCACGAAACCTGTCGTGAAATTCGTCGTACAGGGCTTCGTCACCCATATGCGCAAGAATCGCGACAAGTGCGGGCACGACATTCGGATCGACCGCCGCCGCATTGTGTCTATAGGCCTGAAGCAGCTCCGCTGCACGGCCTTGGATCGTGGCATCGTTACCAAGTTTTCCTAGCGCCCCAATCAACTCACCCCGTAATTGCTTCGTGCCTTCACTCTCACCGCTCCGAGGGACCCAACCCAAGTCTGCCACGGCGGGACCGAGGCGCGCACGAACAAAAGCCTCCAAGGCTGGTCGATCCTCTACTGCAATGATCTTGTTGAGGAATGAAAAAGAGTCTAACAAGACAGCCCAAACGTTCTTGTCCCGTTCCCCAGTGAAACGAGCTGTCAGATCCAGATATTCCGTGAGGGGCATGAGGCCCGCGACGGTCGTGGCCCAGGCATCATTGATGAGGTTGAACCGTTCTGTGACGGCGAGTCGGTCAATGCCGGCGCTCAAGAGCCGATCGAGCAAGTCTGGCGCATAACGGACTCGATAGAACCCATGGCCTCCCTCGTTCAACAGTATGGACTCCCAATCATGGGGGAGCGGTACGATGGTGTTCTTTTCCGTCAATAGCCTTCGCGAGGTGTTGGCCTTACCACTAGCGGTGATTCGCATCTGGAGTGGGATCTGCCACCGCTGGCCTGATGATGGGCTGGATGGCTCATCGCTCAGATAGCTGAACCGTTGTTGTGTGATGGTCAGTTCTGATGACGAACTGACCGTGGCGGTCACAAGCGGAAACCCGGGCTGAAAAATCCATCCGTTCATGAGTTCAGGCACTGGTTGTTTGGCGATCTTTCCCAGCGAAACCCAGAGATCGTTCGTGTCCGCATTGCCGTAGGCATGTGCGTGCAAGTAATCCCGAACCCCGTCACGGAAGACCGTCGGACCGATATGTTGCTCCAGCATGCGCAGTACCGACGCGCCCTTTTCATAGGTCAACACGTCGAACATGGCATCGGCATCCTTGGGCGCTTGCACCGGATATTCGATCGGTCTGGTGCTTTGCAATCCGTCGACAGAAAACGCCGCGGCGCGCGAGACGCCGAAACTGTCCCATCGTTTCCATTCCGGCTTCCAGGCATCCACGGCCAGCATTTCCATAAACGTGGCGAAGGCTTCATTCAGCCAAAGACCGTTCCACCAAGACATGGTAACCAAGTCTCCGAACCACATATGCGCGTTTTCATGGGCCACCACATCAGCCACGCGCTCCAGCTCGCTATGCGTGGCGCTCTGTCGATCGACCAGTAAGGCGGTTTCACGATAGGTAATGGCGCCCAGATTTTCCATGGCCCCGGAGGCAAAGTCTGGAATGGCGAGCAGATCCAACTTGTCGCCTGGGTAGGGGATTCCATAATATTGCTCGAAAAATGACAGCGACGCTGCCGCAATGTCTTGTCCAAATCGAGCAAGATGCCCCTTGCCGGGAACGGCCCAGAGGCGAAGCGGGGTCTGGCCGACCATAGTCGGTTCGGTCGGCTCGATCTTCCCGACGATGAAGGCAACCAAGTACGTCGACATTTTCATGGTGTCGGCAAACCGCACCACCTTCTTCCCACCCTCACGCGTTTCAGATGTCATGGTGCTGTTGGAAACAGCGGTCAAGGTTGGGTCGATGACCAGCGTGGTTGCAAAGACGGATTTGAAGTCCGGTTCATCCCAACAGGGAAAGGCCCGGCGGGCATCAGTGGCCTCGAACTGTGTCGCCGCCATATTGTGTGTCGCCCCATTCTCATCTTTGTAGGTGCTGCGATAGAAACCTCGGAGCTTGTCATTGAGGATGCCTGAGAAATTAATGATCAGTCTCCAGCTACCTGGAGAGAGAGGCTCGGCAAACGTAAGATGGCAGCGTTGGAGCGTTGCATCCAAGGCAATCGTCGCCTCTCTCGCTGGACCTGACTCTCCTTCAATCTTCGCCGAAGCGATGTTCAGGTCAATGGCATTGAGAACGATGTCAGAGGTGGGCCGATGGGCCGTGACGGTGATAGTTTCTTGACCAGCAAAGCTCGCGGTCGGCAGGTCTGGCTCCAATCTCAGATCGTATCGAATCGGGACCACATGCCTGGGAAGCCGGTATGGATCAAGCGCGCCTGGAGAAGAGGCCTGGTTCATCGTTTCACCTTTCGGTCATTCGGTCATCGTAGAAGCAAAGGGACTCTGAGGGCACGAGCTGAAGAATGGTGCGAGTGGAAGGGCCAGGATGAATCGGACATGTGCGGTGAGGCGCTCTAAGGTTTGCCGTCTGCTGAGCGGCTCAGTCATGTCCTCGTCGCAGGATATGTTTCAACCCCATTGGCAGTGCCCACGATGAGCAGGTCTGTTCGTCCGACAAAGAGACCGGTCTCAACGACGCCTGGGATGAGGTTCAAGGCGATCTCCAGTTCTCGCGGATTGTCGATCCGTGGGAGATGGACATCCAGAATCACGTGGCCTGCTTCCGTGTTGAAGGGCGCGCCGTCTCGTTCACGGAGTACGACCGGACTCTTCGTCAGGGCTTCGATTTCTCTGGCCGTACTGCCCCAGCCGAAGGGGATCACCTCGACCGGAAGAGGGAATGATCCCCCCAGTACCGGCACTCGCTTAGTCTGATCGACCAGAACGATGAACTGTTTGGCCGAAGCCGCCACAATCTTTTCTTTCAGGAGCGCGCCGCCACCGCCCTTGATGAGATTGAAGCCGGGGTCGACCTGGTCCGCCCCGTCGATCGCCACATCGATCACCCAGGCATGATCGGCATCGATGAGCGTAATGCCCTGTTGCTTAGCAAGCGTGGCCGTTTCCTTGGACGTAGGCACTCCGCGGAGTCTCATGCCCGAACGAACCTTGTCCCCCAGTGCGACGATCATATGTTTCGCCGTTGAACCAGTCCCGAGTCCCACGACCATCCCATCACGGACATATTCAACGGCAGCTAACGCCGCCGCTCGTTTCAGCGAATCGAGATCTGTGGCCATTATGCGGTCTGCCGTGCGAGGTGGGCGGCAAATGCGGCGGCGCCGAGCAAGGCAGTATGTTGGTTCATCACCACTTTGACCGGGATCGAACTCATCAAACGCTTATAGCGGCCCTTATTGGTAAACGACTTCATAAACGTACCGTCCTTGAGTTTCGCGAGCAGCTTCGGTGCGATGCCGCCTCCCAGATAGACGCCGTTGAGCGACATGGCTTTCAGCGCAAGATTGCCGGCTTCGGCACCGTAGATAGAGGCAAACAGATCGAGTGCCTGCTTGGCGATCTCCGCCTGGCCTTTGAGCCCGGCTTCTGCAATCACCGCCGCCGGGTCACCGGCTTTGATTTGCTCTGAGAGCCAGGTGGGCTCATTCTTCCTGCTGTCACGAACATAGTCATAGATGGCATGCAGGCCTGGACCTGACAGCACCCGCTCGTAACTGACGTGCATATAATGGCCACGCAAATGATGCAAGAGTCCGATCTCGTTATCGTTATTCGGCGCAAAGTCCGCATGCCCGCCTTCCGACGGCATCGGTTGATAGCGGGAGCCGTTCCAGAAGAGGATGGCTTCACCCAAGCCGGTTCCCGCTGCAATCAGGGCAAGCGCCTGATTGTGCGGCGGGGGCGTTCCAGCATTCAATACTTCGACTTCGTCCGCTCGGAGCAGCAAGATGCCGTGGGCCATGGCTTCGAGATCGTTGAGCAGCCGAACGTTCGGGATCTCGAAACGTTTCGCCAGCACGGCGCCATCGACTATCCACGGAAGGTTGGTCGTTTGACTATGGTTCTGAATGACGGGGCCGGCAATACCGAAACAGGCCGCCTCGATCTTCAGCGGGACCTCCGCTGGCCGCTCCTCTTCGGGTTCGGCAGTGTTGTCCTTCTCGGCTTCGTATTCGTCGATCGGTGTCGGAGGTTTCGGCGGGACAAGAAATTCCGTAAGCATGTCCTCAAGGGAGGTGTAGTCGGCACTGTGAAACGACTCCAGTCGAACGGGGTCGACGCGGTCCTTCTTCCAGTCGTACAACGCTAAGTGAGTTTTCGTGCCCCCAATATCACCGGCAACAATCATCGAGTCCTCATGTGGAATCGTCCGCTATCGATCAATCGGAAGCTCCGCGGCAGCCGCTTGGTCGAGAAGCCAGATAAGGCGCCCGTCTTCTGGCGTGACCAACGCAGCCGGGAGCTGTCGTTCAGCCTCGGTCTTCGGATCTAGAATGGCTCTCACGACTCCGGCTTTGCCGGCCCCTGCGACGAGAAACAGTATCACACTCGCCCGGTTGATCACACCTAGGGTCATGGTTAATCTGGTCGGTGGATCTTTCGGAGATTGGGTAACCGCAATTGCACATTGGCGGTCCTGCACAGGTGGTGCTCCGGGAAAGAGAGAGGCCGTATGGCCATCCTCTCCCAACCCTAAGAGAATAAGATCCAAG
>JBDSKU010000151.1:0-20369 GCA_039916745.1 Nitrospiraceae bacterium | reverse complement strand
GCTGAGGCACTTTGGCGGCATCACCCGCATGATGACATGAGAGGGCCACGGCGCTGACGTCCGGTTGCCGGTTATACAGGTTGAGCCAGGCCTGTGTAACGGAGGGATCGGCAAGGTCGGCCTTGTTGAGTACTTTCAGGCACGGACGCTGGCGGACCAGGCGCAGTTCTTCGATCAGTGGGTTGACGCTGGCGTCTGGTATGCGCGCATCCAGCACCTCGACGATGACATCGATCACCTCCATCGTCTTGGCCGCTTCTTTGCGCGCCGCGTTCATGTGCCCGGGGAACCATTGGATGGACATGGGGAAACAGGCTTTCTGCGAAAAATAATTAACTGTCGGGCAGCAGGGCCGTTATCGGTGTGGCTATCGTATCAGCTATTCATCTTAATCGTAATCCGCTCTTCATTGAAAGGGAACAAGAGGGCATGTCCTGCGCTCATGCCGGTGGTCCAATCATTCCCCGTCTCGCTGTTCAAGCCACTCGGGGGGGCACCAGTGCATTCCGTTCATGAGGTTGAACCGGTCCGCGTTGACAGGTCGTGGGGGAAGTCAGTACTCTACGATCAGCTCTGATTCACCCATGCATTTTAGCCTCGTGCAGGGTCTGTTGCGCCAGTGGCGCGTTGTGTGTACGGTTACCCTGCCGGCGCCGGTTCTGAATGGAATCCTACAGTTGAAGACACCGCAGCCGGCCGCCGCCCTCTCTCCGCATAACGGATCAGGTCTGAGCGTTCTGAATGTGGCTCAGCGGGAATGGCCGCTTTTGAGCAGCATCGCGACGGCGGCGGCGTTTCTCGCCTTCGGTCAAAGGTGGCTGGACGATCTGTCTCACCCCATCTGGTTTGCATTCGTCCTGCTGTGGCTGTTCGGCGTCGTTCTGCTCTCGGCGTTCGCGGTCGTTCGCCATGCGGAGGTGCTGGCCGTCAAGCTTGGCGAGCCCCTCGGGACGCTCGTCCTCACGCTGTCCGTTACCGGCATCGAAGTCATGATGATCGCGGCGGTGATGTATACCGCTGAAGGCGGTTCGTCGTTGGCTCGCGATGCCATGTTTGCGGTCGTCATGATTGTGTTGAACGGTATGGTCGGTCTGACTCTCCTGCTGGGCGGCTTGCGGTACCACGAACAGACCTACAATCTTCAAGGCGCCAACGCGTTTCTGGCGGTCATTGTGCCGTTGGCCGTGCTGGGTCTCATCCTGCCGAACGTTACGACGTCGTCTCCCGGTCCTACCCTCTCGCCGTTTCAAGCCGTGTTTCTCATTGTCATGTCGATCGGGCTGTACGGGGTGTTTTTGGCGATCCAGAACTTACGCCACCGTAACTATTTCGTGTCGCCTGAGTCGGAAGATGCCGTTGCGGGACCGCCTCACGGGCAGGGTGAAAATTGTGAGCATTGCTCTATTGGATATCACACCCTCTTCTTGCTGCTGTATCTTGCCCCGCTTGTTGTGTTGAGCAAGCAGATGGCGGTGCCGATCAATTTCGCCATCTATAAGTGGGGCGCGCCGTCGGCATTGGGCGGGTTTTTGGTCGCCGTGCTGATTCTGGCTCCGGAGTCGCTCGGCGCGGCGCGCGCCGCGCTGGCGAACCAGCTTCAGCGGTCCGTCAATGTGTTGTTGGGGTCCGTGCTGGCGACGATCAGTCTCACCATTCCGGCTGTCCTGACGATCGGGTTCCTCACGGGCAAGACCATCACGCTTGGACTTGGTCCCGTCGATATGACCCTGTTGCTGCTGACCTTGGGGCTCAGCACCCTGACCTTCGGCAGCTCGCGCACGAATGTCTTGCTCGGTGCCGTGCACTTGCTGCTGTTTCTGGCCTATCTCATGCTGATCTTTGAGGGCTAACGGTGAACGGCCGGTTGGTGTAGGAGCGACGATTCAGTGATCTGCTTGATGTTATCGATTCGCATGATCCTCTGTGCGAATCTCTATCAGGAGGTCAGATTATGGATAGGCATGCGGTGCGGCGTAGAAGTCGCACAGCCTTGGCGCCCGTCTGGTTGGCGCTTTCTGGGGAACGAGGGCGCTGTGCTGAGCACAGCGCCCTTCACGTCTAGCCCTCACCATCCGGTCGTTTAGTCACCCAGGCTCGGGAGAAGTCCGATCGCAGTTTTGTCGGTTTTCGATTGGGCCGATCGGTTCAATTCGATGTGGGTCGGCTGGGTGGTGAGCTCGAAGGATCCCATCATGGCTCCGACCTCTTCTGGCGCCGGTTCCATTTCAAACCGCTCTCTTCGGATCTCGCTGCCGGTCTTATTTCGATAGATCAGCTCGTCCGTTTCCAGATCATATTCTGGAATCGCGACATTCGCCCAACGCTGCACGAAGTAATGGGCGTAGAGGGTATAGAGACCATGGTCCTTGCTGTTATGCCGCAGGACGTATTCCGGCATGGTCTTCACATCTAAATCGGCATGGTAATGCTGGAGCCAGAGGTAATCTCCTAAAATGACCAATTTCATCAGCGGAGAATCCGAGTAGAGCTTGAGTTTGACGGCTTTTCCCATGGCCTTCAGCCGTTTGAGGAGCAGGATGCTCTGCCGGACTTCTGCCCGGAATTTTTCCAGCGTGAACTCGGGATGGTTGATCGCTTGGATGCGGGCACTCGCTTCCTGGCTGTAGGGATTCACCAGCATAATTCGCGCCCCCAGGCACTTGTCGAGGACCGAGGACAGGCCTCCCACTTGGTCCACAAAAGTGCTATGGCCTGTTGACCCGATGACCGAGATGGTTCGGCCTGTACCCTGTTCTTCCCGGAGCTTCGCGATATGCCTCTGTGCTCCCCGCGTGCGGCGCGGAAAGAACGAGACGAGGCCCGCTCCGGTTGCCACGTTGGCGAGGACCCGGTCCCGCATGCTGCGATGGATGTAGTTGAGGCAGACGATCAACGTCACGGCCACTCCGATTTCCACGGCGATGAGTGAGAGTTTATCCTGTTCGACGCGCGTCCAAAACGCGAGAAAATGCCTGGCGCCTGCCGGGAGCAAGAGCGCAATGCCCGCACTTAAGGCGACGATGACGATGTGATAGAGACTCCCCGCGGCGTCGTGGAGGAGTGCGCGAACGGTCGACGAAAATTCATGAAACACGGATGCACCTCTTGATGTTGTGAGGTCCTCACGAGTCTGTCGGGCTAGCAATGAACGCGAGGGATGAGTAGGCCTTCGACGAAATGCTCAGCAGATGCGGACGGCTGCGTGCGGACAAAAAAAGATCGCGGGAAACCTCGTGTTTACTGGAGGACTGCAGCCTCCGAGCACGGAAGGTCTTACACGATCATCTGTCACCCTACCATGCACCTGGCAGGCATGCAAGGAATGCGACGAACGATGATTGAGCACCAGGAAGCGTGAAACGCGCAAGAGCTGATAGCGTATGGCGAAGATTCAGAGCGAGGAACTCGCAAACCCCACGACGACTCTTTTTTTCGCAGACGATGCTCTTTCCGATCCATCAGCTATTCGCTATCAGCTCATGGTGGTGCTGCCACTATCGGAGGCGTTCGCGGCCATGCGGCGTCGTCAGATCCTGGTCGGGACCGAGGGGGACGATGCGGGTCGGATTGATGTCGTCGTGAGTGACGTAGTAGTGCCGCTTGATGTGGTCGAAGTTCACGGTGTCGGCGATGCCTTGGGTCTGATAGAGGTCTTTGAGGTAACCAAAGAGGTTTGGGTAGTCGACGATCCGCCGGATGTTGCACTTGAAGTGGCCGTGGTAGACGGCGTCGAAGCGCACGAGAGTGACGAACAGGCGCCAATCGGGTTCGAGGAACTGTGAGCCGAAGAGGTAGCGTTGGCGCGCCAGCCTGGCCTCGAGTTGATCGAGAGCGTCGAAGAGACGCAACACGGCCCGTTCATAGGCCTGCTGCGAGGTGGCGAATCCTGCGCGATAGACCCCGTCGTTCACATTCTCGTAGATGAAGGTATTGAGGTCGTCGATCTCTTTCCTGATGCCGTCTTGATACAGGTCGATCGTGTTCTCAGTGAAGCGGTTGAACTCGCCGTTGAACATGCGCATGAGATCGTCATCGGAATTGGTCACGATGTGTTTCGTGACGGTATCCCACAAGACAGGGACGGTGAATCGCCCCCGATAGTCGGGATCGGTGGCTTTGTAGGCTTGGCTGAGGAACTGGAATCCGTTGATGGGATCGAGCGAATGGCCCGGCCCTTCGCGGAAGGCCCAGCCTCGCTCGTCGCGGATCGGGTCCACGACCGTCATGCCGATGACGTCTTCGAGCTTCTTGAGTTTTCGCACAATGATCGTGCGATGGGCCCAGGGGCAGGCCAGCGAGACATAGAGATGGTAGCGGCCGCTCTCGGCTGGATAGCCGGAGTTCCCGTTCGCGGTTACCCAGTTCTTGAACGTATCCGGCTGCCTGGTAAAGGCGCCTTCGAGGCTTTGCTCGTCTGGAAATTGTGCCTTGATGGTCATGGTGAACCCCTGCTCCTTTCTACCGTATCATATTAAATGGGGGAGGGGCGCTGGTTCGTTCCCTTATCGGGAGATTTTAGATCTCTCTTGTTTCGCTCATGCCGCTTTTTGCTATAATGCCGACATGTCATTGCTGAATATTATCGGCCTGAGCATTATTAGCTTCCGGAAACCCGGGTAGGGTCGATTGGTGTATCACCAGCCCTGCCCTTATTCGGGCAGGGCTTTTTTTTTGCCATCTTTAATGAATGTCACAGGAGCAGAACATGAGCGACCCGCGCCGGATCGAGATCTACGACACGACTCTTCGCGACGGCACCCAGGGTGAGGGGTTCACTCTTTCGCTCCAGGATAAACTTCTCATCACCCAGAAGCTCGATGGGCTGGGTGTGGACTATATCGAGGGAGGATTCCCTCTCTCCAATCCCAAGGACGCCCTCTTCTTTCAGGAGGTGAAGGGGCTGACGCTCCGTCACGCGAAGGTCTGTGCGTTCGGCATGACCCGCCGGCGAGGAATCAAAGCCGAGGAGGACCCAGGCCTGCGTGCGCTGCTGGAGGCTGACACCCCTTGTGTTACCCTCGTGGGCAAGACCAGCGACCATCAGGCCAAGACGGTTCTGGGCGTTATGCCGGAAGAAAACATAGACATGATCGTCGATTCGGTGAGGTTCATGTGGGCGGCGGGCCGCCAGGTTGTGTACGACGCCGAGCATTTTTTCGACACGTTTCGTTCCAACCCCGAGTATGCGCTGCGCACGCTGCTGGCGGCTCAGGAGGCCGGCGCGTCGGTTCTGGTGTTGTGTGACACCAACGGCGGCACGATGCCCGAGCAGATCGCAGAGGCTGTGGAGGCGGTCAAGGTTCGCACGAGTTCCCGGCTCGGCATCCATGTGCACAACGATGCAGGCCTCGCCATTGCCAATGCGCTGACCGCTGTGCGGGCCGGTGCATCGCATGTCCAGGGCACGATCAACGGCGTCGGCGAGCGCTGCGGGAACGTGGACCTCCTTCCGCTCATGGCCAACCTCCAGCTCAAGTACGGTCTCGACTGTCTGCTCCCAGGCACGCTCACACGCCTCACGGAGGTCTCGCGCTACGTCTATGAGACGGCCAATCAGAACCTCGTCTCTGGCCAACCCTACGTCGGCTCCAGCGCCTTCGCGCATAAGGGGGGGATGCATGTCCATGCGGTGCAGAAGGACGTCGGCACCTACGAGCACGTGAGTCCTGAGACCGTCGGCAATAGGCGGAAGATCCTCATCAGCGAGATGTCGGGCTTGAGCAATATCGCGGCGAAGGTCGGCAAGAAATTCGACATCGAGTCCGACAAAGCCATGCTTCGCAAGGTGCTGGAGCGGGTCCAGGACCTCGAGAATGCCGGCTACCAGTTCGAGGCGGCGGAAGCGAGCTTCGAACTCATGCTGCGTCGGGAGCTCGGCCGCTACCACACGTTCTTCGACCTCGACCGCTATCGCGTGGTGGTGCAGAGAGGGCAGGGGGAGTCGACTGCGGTCTCTGAGGCGACCGTGAAGGCCCGCGTGAACGGCCGCGCTGAGCACACGGTGGCTGAGGGCGATGGTCCCGTGAACGCGCTGGATGCGGCGCTCCGCCGCGCCCTCAATCCGCACTATGGGGCTATCGATCGGGTTCATGTGATCGACTACAAGGTGCGTGTCATCAATTCCAAGGACGAGACGGCCGCCGCGGTGCGCGTCCTCATCGAATGTCGCCGCGACTGCATCGACGGGACTCGGGAACATTTCGGGACGATCGGCGTGAGCCAGAACATCATCGACGCGAGTTGGCAGGCATTGGTGGATGCCTATGAGTACCATCTGCTCCAAGAAGAAGAGTCTCGAGTACCGGAGACCCTGTGAGAAGAAAGGGGAGTCGGTCCGGGGTTATGATCCTTTCGTCCGCTCCCGCGGTATGTATGATGGAATACCCATAGGGCTGATGGCGTGCGACAACGTCTGTTAGGCTTGCGCGGTTTGCCCGCGAGCTCGAAAGGAGGAGAATAGCAATGACGCATGAAGACGAGTCTGCGGGGCGTCTCCTGTCCCGTCGTGAAGTGGTGACATTGTTGGCCGCCACAGGTGCGGTCTTCCTTGCGGGTGGCAGTCTGAATCCCAGGCGGGCTATTGCCGTCACGCCTGGCCCCTCTTGTGTGGTCCGGCCGGAGCAAACCGAAGGTCCGTATTTCGTTGACGAGCGCTTGAATCGATCCGACATTCGTTCCGATCCGGCCGACGGGCGAGTGCGGCCCGGCATGCCGCTGGCTCTGACGCTCGCGGTCTCTCGAATCAGCGGCGGTGACTGTCAGCCGCTGGCGGGCGCTCAGGTGGATATTTGGCAGTGCGATGCGTTGGGTGTCTACTCGGACGTGCAAGACCCGGGGTTCAGCACCATCGGCCAGAAGTTCTTTCGTGGCTACCAGGTCACCGACGCGCGAGGCGAAGCCCGGTTCGTCACGGTCTACCCTGGCTGGTATGCGGGCCGGACAGTGCATATTCACTTCAAGATTCGCACGACGCCCATGGCCCAGCGGAGCTTCGAGTATACATCGCAAATGTATTTCGACGATGAGCTGACGGATCGTGTCCATGCTGCCCCGTCCTATGCCGCGAAAGGACCTCGCACCGCACGAAACCAGCACGATCGCATTTTTCGACGTGGTGGCGATCAACTCATGCTGACTCCAGCGGCAACGACCGATGGCTATGCTGCGACGTTCGCGGTCGGCCTGCAGCTCCCTTAATCTCCGCTTGAAGTAGCTGAGGAGCGCTCATGCCAGAATTTCTTGCGCCCGGGGTCTTTATTGAAGAGACCTCTTTCAGGATGAAGTCCATCGAGGGGGTATCGACTGCCACGACAGCCTTTGTGGGGACGACGTCACTCGGGCCGGCGAACAGCCCGGCTATTGTGACGAGCTATATGGATTTCGAGCGGACCTTTGGGCCTCTCGCAGCTTCGTATGAGATGGGGTATGTGGTCCGTGCTTTCTTTGCCAACGGTGGCCGGGAGGCGGTCATCGTCCGCGTGAAGGGTGCGGGGACGTTTCCTCGGGCTACTGAGGTGATCGGGTCACGGAAGAAAAAAACCGGGCTCCATGCCCTTGAGAAGGCGCAAGGGTTTGGCCTGCTCTGTCTTCCGCCGGTCAAGCGGGGTGGCGATACGTCCTGGTCTGTCTACCGTGCCGCGCTGGCATACGGTAAGAGGAGACGTGCCCTGGTGTTGGTGGATTCGCCAATCTCTTGGGGCATCATGCCATCGGAGGGGGCGAGCAGAGCGATGGCAGGGCTCGCGCAATCCCGCCTGGCCTCGACGGATGGCGCTGAAAACGCCGCCCTCTATTTTCCTCGTCTCCTCCAAGCCGATCCCCTCCAGAACGGTCAGCCACGAGTCACGGTGGCTTGCGGTGCGATTGCAGGCATGATAGCGCGGAACGATGGGGCGCGGGGGGTATGGAAGGCTCCTGCAGGACTCGACGCCACGCTGAACGATGTCATCGGCATACAGTATTCACTGCGCAACGGCGAGAACGACCTGCTTAATCCGGCTGGCATCAGCTGTCTGCGGAACATGAATGGCAGGTTCGTGGTGTGGGGAGGCCGGACGCTCTCGACGAACGACGAATGGAAGTATATCTCGGTTCGTCGATTGGCCCTCTTCATTGAGGCGAGTATTGAGAACGGTATCATGTGGGCCTCGTTCGAACAGAATGGAGAGCCCTTGTGGGTCAAGCTCCGTGCCCTTGTTGAATCGTTTCTCCAGAATCTGTGGAGGCAGGGAGCCTTGCTGGGGTCTAAGCCGGATGAGGCGTATTTTGTGAAATGTGACCGGTCCACCATGACTCAGCGCGAGATCGAGAAGGGCCTGATCATGGTGTTGGTTGGCATTGCTCCGGTGAGGCCCGCTGAATTCGTGCTCCTTCGGATCCAGACCAAGACTGCCGTTCCTGCCTGATGTGAGAGGCCGGTGAGAAGGAGGGTGATTAGACTTCTGCCCTATACGAGCGCAGTACCAATCTCATCGGCCTCACGATTGTTACTCAGATCCCACGATGCTGTGTCGATGACGCCACAGCGTTTTTTGTAGTTCTTTCGTACGCCAGGCAGTGGCGCCACCATATCCTGTGAGTCTGTTGACTCCTTGTCCTGAATATAGATTGGGCGTCGCCAGATCTCGATCGGTACGAGCCTTGCTCAACAGTCGATGCAAGGAGGAATTCGTCATGCATGACCCGGCACTTTGGGCGAGTTGGTATGTCGTTCTGCTGTTTTTCCCTCTCATGATCCTCATCTTGCTGGTAAGGGATTTTCTTTTCCGCAGAACAGGCCGTCGTTGAGTGAGCCAGCACGGAGGTAATCACATGGGAAGCTGTCGCTGTGGTCTGTTCTTGCCCAGGTGAGGAACCTCGTCAGGCTCCGTGCTGTGCTGGTCGCGGTTCCGTGGAAACCGTTTCATGTTCATTCCGCTCAAGCGAAAGAGGTTCCGCACCTTTCTCCGTTCGGATGACCTGCTCGGCTCGACTGGCTTGCCGGTTGTCTCGATAGAAAATGGACCGCCTTGCGGGGGGCTCTCATGTGTCTGGGCCATCACGGCAAGGAGATCCGTTTGATCATGGATGAGGTGTTGCAGGCGCAGAATTCTCGTCGCCATGTCCGTGAGTTGCTTCTCGTTTGGCAGGAGCCCTTCGACGAGTCTGGCCTCTCCGTCGGTTAATTCTAGACCGAGATCTCGGTCCCGTGGCGATGACAGGCGCAGGGAGCGTCGACCTGTCGAGAATGCCTCGAATCGCGATGCCGGGCAATTCCGCGAGGGTTGTTGCGCGACCACCTGCGGAAAACGGGCCTGCGAGGAGGTCGTCAGGGCTTTGCTAAGACTGGCCCGCATAGTGGAAGGTTCGGGAATGTTCGAACGTTCCGAGGGATCATTGATCACCGGCTGGTCGATCTGAATCTGCCGTTGCCACCACGCGGCTAGGGCCAGACTGATCGTCTCGGCTTCCTGGAGTATTTTCCAACACAGAATCAGAACGAACGATGGCTGAAGAGATTCCGGGTATTTGGACGAAAGACCTGTCGGCAGCACCTGGATTCGTTTGAGCGGTTTACGCCAGCAATAGATTCGATAGTTCATGGAGCCACTCCTTCATGGGCAGAAACTGCAAGGTGGTCCGTGCGTGAGTCAGTCTGGACCATTCACGCGCGCCCTCCGAATGGGAGGGGTGAGTTCAGCACCATGAAGATCTGCACGTGGAATGTTCTGCCGAATTCGATGCGACGCTCCGTCGTGCGGTTCGACGTGGTGCAATCTTTCTTTACGAGAGTACTTAGGTGGGAGTTGGCGGGTCGAACCCATGGCGATACCGCGAACACATGATAGGCCGGGATTGAGCTGTGATGTGTCCGGTAGAGCCTTGGATGGGGTGCTGATATCCTGCAGCCATGTTTCATTTTGCCTCCTTCAAAAATCCAGAGTCAAGGGGGCGATGGGCAAATGCTTCTGGAGCACAGTCCTTGGTCCGCAGAGGATTCAGCTCGTTGTCCGTCACATGCGTGAGGACTCTCGGCGCCGGCCACGATCCTTTCCTCAAACCCTGCCCACACGGTTGTGGGGCCCACGACTGCCGAAACCAGCCGGAGATGGACGTCATGGGGCGTCTCCTCATGCGTGACCAGACAATACGTCCTGCTCAAAAAATGACGAGTCTGTAATTCTTTTCTTTATCCGAGAGGAATTTTCTATACAGCAAGGGTCTAATGGCCTTGCTCGTCATAGCGTGCGAGGCTGCCACCTTTGAATTGTTCTCGGTTCCCTATTTCCCCGTTGACACAGTCCTCTCTGGGCCGTAGCCTGATCGGTACCTCTCAATGCCTCGCAAACGGGTCGTCATCATCGGGGGCGGTTTCGGAGGCCTGGCGGCCGCGCAATCGTTGCGTCATGTTGACGTGGTGCTCATCGACCGTACCAATCATCATCTGTTTCAACCATTGCTCTATCAGGTGGCCACGGCCGCTCTGTCTCCCGGCGATATTGCCTGGCCGTTGCGCACTATCTTTCGGCGGCACCCTCAGGTCTGCGTCGTGATGGATGAGGTTCTGTCCATCGATCCTGCCGCGCATGTCGTCCGGTTGCGGGACAGCGCACCGATTGCGTTCGACGTCCTCATCGTAGCGCCCGGATCGCGGCATTCCTATTTTGGGCACGAGGCATGGGAGCCGTTCGCGCCCGGCCTCAAGACCTTGGCTGACGCAGTCCGCCTTCGCGAGAAGATGCTGCTGGCGTTTGAGGAGGCTGAACGGCGCCGGACTGCCACTGGCACACAGGAGCGGCTCACCTTCGTGATCGTGGGAGGAGGGCCGACCGGCGTGGAGTTGGCCGGCGCGCTGGCGGAAATCGGACGGAAGGCCATGGGGCCTGATTTCCCGAACTTGCGCCTCGACGATCTCGCCATTCTGCTTGTGGAAGGCGGTTCTCGCATTCTGCCAGGGTTCAAGGCCGACCTGTCGGCGAAAGCTGCTGCTGCGCTGGAACGCATGGGGGTCACGATCAAGCTCCATAGCCCGGTGAGTGATATCCGGGCCGACGGCGTGATGATCGGGAACGAATTCGTTCGATCCACGCATATCATTTGGGCCGCAGGCAACAGAGCTTCGCCGCTTCTGGCTTCCCTTGCGGTTTCCCAGGACTCCTCCGATCGGATCAAGGTGCAACCGGATCTGACGATTCCTGGCGACCCCTGGATCTTTGTCATCGGCGATGCCGCGCATTGTGTCGGTCCGGGCGGGAACCCCCTACCTGGATTGGCTCCCGTCGCCATGCAACAGGGCCGCTATGTCGCGATGCTGGTTCAGGAGGAGACCGCTCAGGAACAGCGCCGGCCGTTTGTCTATGCGGATCGAGGCATGCTGGCTACGATCGGACGCGCTCAAGCCGTGGCCCAGATCGGCCTATTACGCGTATCAGGACTGATTGCCTGGTTGCTCTGGTGCGTGGTTCACATCTTCTTCCTGATCGGATTCCGCAATCGGCTGCGAGTGATATCGGAATGGATCTGGTACTACCTGACATTCAAGCCGGGGGCGAGAATCATTTACCAGTTACCCCGACAACCCCGCGAGGAAGAGTGCAGGTCGCAGCCACATTCCGAGGGACATGACTCGAAAGGAGAAGATTGAGGGCCGGGCGAGCTCTCAACTCACGGGCGCGACGATTCTGAGTGGATGTTGACGATCATCGGCGAGGAGGCGACCGGCTTCCACCACGCGTCGGGATTGAAGGTGGTCATCTTGGAGGCAATCACGCTGGTGTTTTTGCCAAGATTATGTTCGTAGACCACCCCGTCATGATTGATCAGGAAACTCATAATGCCTGAGACGCCATAGCGTGCCGGATAGGCGATCACCGCGAGCCCGCCGATCATATGGCCCTTGAACAGATAGTCGCGGGCTCCGCCCTGAGCATCTTTTCCTTGCTTCGTGAGGATCCGGTAGAAGTACCCATGATAGGGAGCCAGCGGCCTGGAGAGGGAGTGGGTATAGCCTTCGCGCGTCGCCGCGGCAAGCAGGGGGCCAAGCGGACTCAGCGGCTCGTCCGCCGTTGTCTGCCAGTAGAGTCCATCATGCTTTCCCGGTGTGCTCACGAATTGTGTCGTATATTCGGGAATGCCGTCGCGATCCACATCGAGCGCCGCATATTCGTGCGCGGCGTCCACGATAGCGAGGCATACCTGGATGGCAGCCAGTTCGTTGCGGCCGATGCGGCGGGTGAGGATTTCCTTTTCACCCTGCGGCGTGTCAAAACGCCACCCGGCAGGAGACTTCACGAGCGGAATGGGCATCGGCCACTCATCCAGACCGATCACGAGCACAGCCTGCGTGCCACCTTCGAGCACGAGCTTATTCGCTTCGCCATAGGCCTTGATAAACGCATCGCGGTTTTGCTGATCGGCGACGCTGTCGCCTGAATTAATCAGTGTCTTGCCGTGAGAACCGAGGATGGCGCGCAACGTCGCTTGATCGTTCGCCTTGACTGCTTCAACCAGCGCCGTAGTTCCTGCTTCGGGCGAGGTAAAGCTCTGTTGTGCGGCAGTGGCGGTCAAAGACGCCGGTGCGATTGCGATCAGCGCTAAGGTGAAGACTGTCTTGAGCCATCCATTCCGCCAGTTCTGCATACCAACCTCCTGCTTCGGATCCGTTCGCCCTCTTCTTCATGAGGGCAGTGATGATTGTTGGAGTCGTTGCGACATGACATTCTTGTTGCTAGCGATGATGAGATCCGCCGCCTCCGTGAGAGCCGCCAGACGGCTGATGGGAGGCTCCACCCCCACCGCCACGAAAGCCTCCGGAGGGCGGTGACGCAAAGCCCTGTGCACTGGCATGTCCCCGCGCGCTGAAATTACGTTCGGCCGCTCCCTGGCCTACGCCCTCGAAGGCATGAGGTCGTTGCTCAAAACGAGGACTGCCCCCGCTTGGCATATTCGGGCGGCTTGGGGCGCTCCGTATGTCGGAACGGCTACCGCCCGGTGTGTTGAAGCGATCGGGTGAACCGCCACGGATGTCCGACCGGTTGCCGGAGCCGCTGCGCATCTCCGGGCGATTGCCCGGCGCACTACGGCCTTCAAACGAAGAGGGGGTATGTCCACGGAAATCTCGACGTGCCTCAGGCGACGCGCTCATGCGACCGAACTGTTGACGCAAGCCCACATCCCGATAGGGCACACCCCGGCGGTGGTCTGGATCGTGGGCCCATGTCGTCCCCCGATTGACGTTCACTGGGTGATAGTAAAAGTTGTTCACGTTGACAATGTTGACGTGGCGGTATGGCCAGTTGAATCCGCCGAAGAAGAATCCTGGACCAATGCCGATTCCTATGCCCCAGGCGAACCCCACGCCGAATCGTGGCCCGTAGAAATAGCCGGGCCAGGGAGCCCAATAGACTGGCGGATAGGCCGGCCACCACCAGGGCCCATACATCATCATCGGATTGTAGGGACATAGACCACTTGCGGATTCGCCGGTTCGACCACGATGGCCGGCCCCTGTTGGTCCACACGGATCTGGTCGTTCGATGTGAGGTTGCCGGCGTCAGACGCCTTTTGACGCAAATGCTGGACTGTGTCCATGACCGCTTGTTGCTGAGACAGAAATGCATCGCCCAGTCGTTCCATCCAGTTCAACTTCTCGTCCATCATCATGAGGATCTGTGGAAAGGCGACGAGCGATTTGACGCTGGGGTCCCACGTATTCTCTGCAACCGCCTGCACCGCCTGATCGCCTTTAAGATTCGGATTGGCTTTGGACCAACGTGCGGCCTCGATCACTTCGAGCGGGTATGTCGAGGCCATCAAAATCTGGGACAGGAGGGAGTCGGGGTACAGCGCAATCGGCGCCAGCATCTGATCGAGTTCTTGTTGCGTAAACGCAGGCCGGCTTTGTCTCGGCATATTTTGCTGCGCATTCGGTTGGTCCTGTTGCGGCGTCTCTAGCTGCAGTTCTTGTTGAGGCTCTTGTTCTGACGGGATCGCTTCCTGCGCGAATATCAGGGACCAGGAAAACAGCAGGATCAGCAACTGAGTCAGGACATATGTGATGGGGACTTTCATGTGTGACCCTCTGTCCGTGAATGTCAGCCTATGCGCGGACATGACCATTCATCCTACCACCTATTGGAGGAGTCGGTTATGAGAGTGACCGGTGCTTGGAGGGGGCTGTTGTATGTGGAGTCGCTCGATAGATACAGGCCTAGAAAACCGGATAGAAACGGCGAACTTATCCGGTATCGAAGGGTTTTCCCCGGACGATCAAGGGGCGGAGCAAGAGGAAGCACCAGGTTACCTGACCGGCGCCAAGAAGACCACCAACTGGTCTCGGTTATTTAGACCATCATAGTCGATGGGCAATCGCCCTGCTTCGTCGGGTTTCACAAACCGCTTCGAGGCCGGTTCATAGGGGTATGCCAGTCGAGACCGGGCGGTCTCCTGCTTCTCGCAGTGTCGCCATCTCGTGCTTTGTCTGGTTGACAGTTGCCACGCTAGAACGTAGCCTCTCTCCGTTTTACTTCAGCACGAGATTATTTACTGGTAGAGACGGTTGCCCATGGATTGGTTGTTGCTGCTTGGCTTGGTGGTGTTCCTCGTTGTCGGGGCTACGGCTGCGTTTTATGTGTATGGGTTTGTGACTCGAACGCAGGTGGAGTTTCGTGCCGCACAACCGGATCTCCGGATCACCAACATGTCGGCGATGAGTTCAGGGAACGTTCTGACGATTTACCCGGAACTCGAGAATGTGGGTGGCGGGGTCGCGTATGATTGCCTGCTGCACATGGGTGGGTGGGAAGGTCACTTCGCGGTGAAGAAAGTCTATCCACGTGGTCCGCGCTATCAGAAGCATGTGGCGTCTATTGTTTTGGGCCCGGACGCGCCGGTTCGCGCCAAGGTCATTAACAATGGCTATGTCCGGCTACGGTATCTCGACCGCTGGGGGCTCAAGTACGATTGCTGGTATCAGGTGAGCCAAGTGAGAAGTGAAGGTGACGAGGCTCTCTATAGCGTTCAGGTCGACTTGGAGCATCCTCAATTGAATGACCCTCACCCGTCATTCTGGGAGATGCGGACGTTTCTTCGCACGATTCCTTTGTACGACTGACCTGGACGCGTTGTCAGGCCCCCGTTCCCCGGCGCAGGCAGTCATCTTGAGCATCATCCGCGAAATTTGACCGCAACAATCGGATAGTGCCCCGACCAATTCAGGCGGTATCATGGCCTGTCGACAAGGGAGGGGCTCATGCCGTCAATGAATGCAGTCCATGCGTGGGAGGCCGTGCTGACGCGTGATCGCCGCTGCGATGGCCGGTTCGTCTACGCCGTGTCCTCAACGAACGTCTATTGCCGCCCCTCGTGTCCCTCCCGCCGCCCGACTCGCGACCATGTGATGTTTTTCGATTCGCCGCCGCAGGCGGAGGCGGCAGGCTATCGTGCCTGTCTGCGCTGCCGGCCGCAGTCGTCTCATGGTTCCGATGCAGAACAGCGGGTTGAACGTGCGCGATGTTATTTGGATGACCACGGTGATGATCCTGTTACGCTCCGGCAGTTGGCCAGGGAGGTCGGCATGAGCCCGTTTCATCTGCAGCGCACCTTCACGCAATTGGTCGGACTATCGCCAAAAGCGTATCGGGACACCCGGAGGATGGTGCGCTTTGCGTCGGCATTGAAACGGGGGGCGACGGTGACGAGCGCGATCTATGAGGCCGGCTTCGGTTCCAGCAGCAGCCTATATGCACGAGTGCATGGGGAGTTCGGGATGACGCCCTCTGCATTCCGCTCAGGCGGGGCGGGCGTCACGCTGCGTTATACGACTGTGCCGACGGCTGTCGGCTGTATGCTTGTCGCGGTGACAGCGCGGGGTATTGTCGCCGTCTGTCTCGGAGACACCGTCGGCACATTGGTGGCGTCACTTCGGCATGATTACCCGAAGGCGATACTTCGCCGAGACGGCATCGGGTTGAAGGAGCACGCCCGAGTCATTCTGCAGTATGTCACCGGAGAAAGAGCCACCGGGCTTCCCTCTCTGGACGTGAAGGCTACCCTGTTTCAACGTAAAGTTTGGCAGGCGCTACAACAGATTCCTCGTGGCCAGACCAGGTCCTACCAGGAGGTCGCAGGAATGATCGGGCAACCGACTGCGGCCCGTGCCGTGGCGAGAGCCTGTGCCACGAACCCAATCGCGGTTGTTATCCCTTGTCATCGCGTCGTTCGAGGAGATGGGCAACTCGCGGGATATCGCTGGGGTCTTGAGCGAAAGAAACGACTTCTTGCGCTGGAGCGAACATGAGCTGGAGAGTCGGGTGCCAGGATCGCTGTCTTAGCGCCGGCCTGCGTAGGTCTCTTCAAACCGGATGGCGTTGCCTGAGAGGGCCTGTTCGATGCGCGGCTGATCCGTGGCGCCTTGGGTCAGGATGGAGGGGTTGGAGCTGTTCAACATGATGTTGAGTCCATCTGGACCGCGACGTCTGTGAGAACCCTATTCCTCGTTGGAGGGAGAGTCACGAACCCGGGAACATGAATTCTCTCATTGCGCTACGCGGCATTCAGTTTCTTTCTCTTGACGTCTTCCATCTCACGGGTCTTAGATTGCACCGCATAGGGGAAGCTTGATACACAATAGGGGTTCCATCGTCTCACGCGTCGCTCTGTATCGCTGTACCAGGAGGACTCGCACCCATGTTGAATATCGTTGCACGATTGACTCGACTCACGCCTGTTCGGCAGGTGCTTACGGGTACATTGCTGGGCCTCTTCCTGATGAGCCTTCTGCCGGATTCGCTTCATGCGGCAGGAGGAGGAGGGAAGACGGAGGTGTTGTCCGTGCAAACCGCTGCACCCGCGGCGGTCTTTATCGAGACGACGGGAAGTGAGATCGAGTTGCGGCGTCAAATGCGGGTCAAGAACGGGGTATCTGAACTTACAGCACCTGTTTCCGGTGGCCGTTTCTCCGTCGCGCCAACGGGGAGTTATGGATTTATTATCCCCAGGCTTCTGGGGTTGGCGTTGGTCACGCAGAGTCCGGATCTCCCGCTGGAGCAGAAGTCGCCTGCCGCCAATGCCTTCGAGATCCATAAGCTCGCCGATGGTGGCGGGATGCTGGTGGGATTTGTGGAGGCGGACCTCAAATCTCAGTTGACGCCGAGTTTGCGGCCGAAAAATATCCGGATCAGGCTCTATTCCAATCCTTCGGATAAGGCGCCGCATATCGCCGCGGTCCCATTGGTGAAGCTGGTTGTCGACCAGATGCCGCTCAAGCTCGATTCCAAGAAGCAGGACGGTGTGGTCGTGTTCGATATGGATTTGCAAGGCACCGCGAACCGAAAGTCGGTGCCAGGGGCTCAGTAGCCCATTCCCATGGTCTAGGCCAGCATCCTCGGGCCGACCCTGTGCGACCCTCTAGCGTTCCATAAATCGGAAGTCCAGACAGCTACTAACGGAGGAGGTAGGCATGCATATGAAGCTCTTGCGATCTGTCGGTATGGCGTTGTCGGTGATGTTGGTGCCCTTGACGGTCAGTGCGGCGTCTTCACCGGAACCGCGGGTGGACTATTCGGCCGATAGTATCATGGAGGCGGATGGAGGCATGACGATGAAGTCTCGTGTCTACCATACGCCTGGCAAGCAGCGCATGGAGATGGGCGGGGCGGAGGGCAGTGTCACCATCATCCGTAAGGACAAGAAGGTGATGTGGCAACTGATGGGAGATATGTATATGGAGATGCCGCTGGATCAGTCGGATTCGTCCGATCTCGGCGCGATGGATGTGGAGCAGACGACTGTTGGCGAAGAAACGATTAATGGGATCAAGACCACCAAATCCAAGGTCATTGCGACGAAGAAGGACGGGTCGAAATTCGGCGGATTCCTCTGGACGACCAGGGACGGCATCACTGTGAAAATGGATCTCCTGTCCAAGGAGGGCAGCAAGAAAACTCGCATGGCGAGTGAGTTAAGCAATCTGAAGATTGAGAAGCAGAACCCGGCGCTGTTCGAGATTCCCGCCGGCTATACCAAGAATGACATGGGAGCGATGATGGGGCAGGGCGGTATGCCGAACATTCAAGAGATGATGAACGGCACGGGACAGGAGCAAGACACAGGACGGAGTCGAGACAAAGCCAAGAGCAAAAGCGCGGAAAGCGAAGAGCCCATCGATGTGAACAAGATGCTGAAAGGCCTGTTGGGCCGATAACGGAGGATGCACGATGATTCTGCTCAGATTGTTCTGCGGTGCATTGCTGCTTCTCGTTCTGACGGCTCCCTCCGTCCGTGCGGACGATATCTGTTTGGGCGATGACGAAGAGAAGGTTGCCAAGGCTCAGGTTGCCACCCTGAGTAAAATTGAAAAATCTGGTCCACCGGCTGAACTGTTTGTGGCGTATCAGGCTATTGCGAGCAACGACTGTATCGATCTATACGATAAGAATGTGATGGGTAGAGCCAAGGCGAACCTTCCGAAACTCGGTCGGGATTTGGCCAAGGCGGCTGAGGCGAAGGGGATATTGTATTCCAGTGAGCCGGTGCGGGCCGATGGGCGGACCTCGGCTTTCCGGTATTTTGAGACCATGAGAGAATACCACGAGGCCAACCGGGTGATGTTGAAAGCCGCGCAGGTCAAATCGGACGATCTGGCGTTATTCAAGGCGGCTTGGGACGTGGATAATGGCCGCTATGGTCCCCGTGACCTCAAGTCCGGTGACAGGCAGCCGTATGTTTCGCCTCCAGCCTATCGTCAGGAGCTTGAGAAAGTTGCTTCGGCCAATGCGGACCGGCTCATGAAGGCTGAGGAAAGAGATGCCACGGGTCTGTCCGGTGGGGCAACGGAGGTTGCGAAGGCGGCCATGGGTTCGCTTGAGCATTTGAGAAAGGCCGCCGACTGGATGAAGTTTTTGCCGAATGGCGACAAGGCCGCTAAGGTCAGGGCCGAGCAACGAGGGGATACCGTCATGGCGCGGCCTGACCCGATGTTCACCCAATGGAATGCCAAGATGTATTACGACTTCGCGGACTCTGTGAAGGCGAAGGAGAAAGCCGCGCAGCTGGACAAGAAGATGGAAGCGTCGGGGCGCGCTGCGGAGAAGTCAGGCGAGAAACTGAAAAGCTCCATCACGCAACAGAGCGAGACGGACCAGAAGAAGTTCAAGGATAAAAAAGCCGACCTCGAGAAAGAACTGGGCTTTTGACCATCTGCGCGAACGTGCATTTCTGCTTCTCTGACCTTGGCCGCTTGCAGGGCCGATTCCCGCCTGCTTGACTTGGCTTCAAGCGGAGGCGACGCTAGACGTGTGTGTCCCGGAGGTGAATCCGGGCACCGGGGTCGCCGTTTCCGTTGATGTTCGCTCTTCCGTACTTCTCTCCCTGCTCAACTCTTGCGCCCTCATCGGTCCAACAACTGCGAGGGCGTTGCTGTTTTTTCTTCTCTCACCAGGAGGTTGCATCATGAAGACCTCTCTCACCGTATTTGTCCTGTTCATCGTCGTGCTGTTGTGGGTTTCTCTGACCCTGGCCAATCCGACCCTATTGCCGAAACATTCAGGGTATCCCATGGGTAAGGCAGTCGATCCCGTGAGCGGGCAAGCACTCGCGAACGATCCTGGGCAGACCAATGCGACGGGTGAGCAATCGTTGGCTCAAGCCGCGGCATTTGACGACGTCCATTCGAAGCAGAGCCTATCGGGCAATCAAAGCGACCAGCGGTTGCTGGAGAAGCCCGGTGCAGGTTTGTTGCCGAAGGTGCAGGGGCCGAATATCACGATCGACCCGCCGGTGAAGGAAGGCACGAAGGTCAATGCTTCGCCGCAGTAATGGAGCGTGACGAAGCGATAAGATGAATGGCTTGGCTGGATCCGGGTTTCTCAAGTCAGGGTCCGGCCAGTACATCGAATATCGAGTAGAGGGCTGCACGAAGAATTTCGGGACATGTACAGGCCAATAGTAGTCGAGAGGATCGTTCCTTCGCCGCATTTCGAGCGCTGGCCGTATAGCAAGGCTTGTTCTTCCTCGACCGCGGGAGTAGGATCGCGCCAGCTGTACATCAATGGTTTTATGTATAAGGGAGATCGCACCATGGCAGACCAGTCGATGAATGTATTTGGTGTCATCGCCCTGTTGGGGATGATGGTTGGCGGTTGTGTGAGCGAGGGGACGACGGGATCCACAAGTACGCCGGCGGCATCTGCTCCGACGACGGGCATCGGACGTGTTGCCTCGGGCTCGGTGGAAGATACGTCAAATGCCTGTATGGCACGTATTCCCAATAATGCGAGTGTGGGCCAGAGGATGTTGGCGGAAGAAAGCTGCCGTCGCGATCAATCCGTCCGACGATAGTCTGTTCAGTTCGTGGCGCTGGGAGGCGGCTGGATGGCCGTCTCTCAGAGTGC
>JBDSKU010000150.1:0-7123 GCA_039916745.1 Nitrospiraceae bacterium | reverse complement strand
GTATGAGGTGACGGGCTGGCAGTAGGGGATGGCTGGGACGGAGGGGGGACCTCTGTGCTCGCGGAACGCGCGGCCTCGGAAGGCCCTCGTTCGACGCGCGCACCTGAGGTCTCCCCCTTCCATCCCGCCACGAATTGGGGAGGGAGAATTAAGATGATTATAAAGAATTGTCGGTGTTGTCGTTGATGTGGCGGCGTGGAGTGGTGGTAGTCCTAGGAATGAGTCTTCTCGCCTGTGCGGGGCCAGAGCCGTTGTTGCGGTCGAATGCGAAGTCTCAGCTGCAGGGGCGGGAGGCGGCGAAGCTTGATGTGGCGATGTGTCAGAAGAAGGCTGACGAGGCCGGGTTGAAGCCGGGCACACGCGCTCGAAGCAGTAACGTGGCTGCTGGCGCTGCGTTGGGTCTGCTGACCGGCGCTGGAATCGGGGCATCGAGCGGGCTCATTGGCGGTGTGCCTGGTGTGACGATCGGGGCAGCAGTCGGCGGCACGCTCGGAGTGATCGTCGGTTCGGTAGGCGGCGCCTACAAGCCGCTGGAGCCGGATCCTCCTTATGCCGATGCGGTGGTGCGGTGCTTGATTGAGAAGGGGTATGACGTGAGTGGCTGGCAATGAGGAGAGCCCTCGTTGGACGCACGCACGTGAGATGATCCCCTCTTCCATCCCGCCACGAGTTGGGGGTGGGTGATGAAATGACTGAAAAGGTTTTATCGGCGAGACCGTGGAGAGTGGTGAATGCGGAGTATAGAGACTTAGCAGAGGCCGGCTTTGCAGTCGGTCACGACTAGATTTGTGGCTTTCTCACCTGCCTCGAGTTCTATCACCAGCCAGGCTAGTCCCGATAGTCGTTCCTCTTGGTGTGTGCCCGATCCTCCTTCGATCAGACTGATGATGTAGTAGCGTCCGGCTGGAACCTTCGTGAACCAGAAATGTCCGGTAGGGTTGGCTCTTGTTGTGCGGAGATAGGGACCCAACCGCTTTTCCGCCTGAAGCCTGGTCAGTGCTTCGTGTGCGCAATCAGTTGGAGGGCGTGGGGCTGCGGTGTTTTCAACGGAGGCCTGGGTTTCTGTCGTTGAGCAGGAAGTGGTTTTGACTTGGCGGTCGAACCAATAACGGGTGTAGGGAGTCATCGGAATGAGATGGACTGGCGCGCCTGCTTGTGTGATGGCTTTCCCTGATGGCGAACTGAGAAACGCCTGTCCTGCCAGACTGCCTCGCCCTTTCTGCTTGTAGGAGAAGAAGTCTTTTTCGTTCAACGTCGGTGGGTTTGATGAGGTTGGCTCAAGCGCTTGTCCCGATAGGGGATAGAGGCTCCCGAGGAGCAGGAAGAGCATGAGGCCGAACCGGAGTCGGTCAGGGTGTCGCATGGTCATCAGGCGGTTGGTGTTGACGAATCCTTGTCCGCTGTTTGTGGTGCTGGGGCCGCTTTGTGTTTGAGTGCCCGGCCTTTGTCGGGAGTCGGGTCTGTGACGAGGCCATAGACCTCTCGCCCTTCGTGGCCTTCCGGGAGATATTCCGTGATCGGCAGGCCGTCTTCCCGCACGAATAACAGACAGTGACAATATTTGTATATCTGCATCTCGTCGCAGGCGCACATCCAGCGGCGGAGTTTGGCTTCTGCCTGTTTATCCTTGTAGAAGTTACAGGGGCAGAGGGGTTTACCCAGCTCGTCGATGTGCATCGCGAGGCCTTTGACCACGGCTTCGGTGACGGCGGGCATGGGATGCATGGCGGTTCCGCTCTTGTCCGCAAAGCCCTTCACGTACTTCCACATTTTGTCGAGACTCTCTTGCTTGGGCTCGGCCATCACAACTCCTTTGGCAAGGGGCCAGGGGCTAGTGGCGAGAGGAAGGAACGAGGATTTCTGCACCCTAGCCCCGTGCCTCTCGCCCCGTACCTGCGCGTCAGCGCCTAGTTTACAAGCGCCAGGGCGTCCTTTACAATCCAGCCCTCCCCGCACATTCCGTCGGATTGGATCGAGAGTCGAGATGTCGGATACCCATCAGCAATTGATCGTAAAACTGGCAGAGGAGCTAGGTTCAGCTACGGCCGAGCACCTGGTTTCTCGCCTTATCCAGGCCTCGGTCAAGCCGAATCAGGTGGAAGGCGTGTTGCTGCTGCTCGATGAACTACAAGAAATATCACCGAAGGTTGCCCGCGCTGCGATCGAGTCGTTCCCTGACTTGCAGCGCCGGGATCGGCTCAGCGATACGGTGGCCTGGCTGGATCTGGGGATTGCGCTCGCCGGCTCATCCGGTGCGATCGGATTGAAGTATTTCAAGGAGAGCCCGCTGGTGTTGGGCTTGATCGAGACTCCCTCAGGCCGGTCATTGGTCCTAAAAACTGCGTTGGAGCTGGCCGAGCAAGATGCGAATGTGGCGCTGGAATTCCTCCGTGTGTCGGCCGAAACGGTCACGGTTATTTCGCCGGATCAGCTAGAGGCCTGGTTGGAAATCGGGTTCGAACTGACGCAGGTCGATTTTGTTGTTGCCCTGGAATACATCCGCCAAATTCCCGCGGTCGCTCGGGTATTGCCGATTGAAGAAGCCAGAGCCTGGGCGACCTTCGGATTGAAACTCATCTCTCAGAATAGTTTCGGCAAGACCGATTATTTCGGGACCATCGAATTTCTCCGCACCAGTCCGCTCATCCTCGGCGATCTCGAAGACCAGTCGGTGCGGGCCAAGGTCATCACCGTCGGGTCGTTGCTGGCTGAACGGGATCCCGGGGCCGGCATCGCCTGGTTATCGGAATCGCCACGTTTGTTGCGTGCCGTGCCGAATGAAGAATGGCGATTGAAAGTATTGCAGTACGGGGCCTTAGTGGCCGAGCGCGATGCCGACACGGCGTTGGCCTATTTGCGCCGCGCGCCTGAATTGATGACGGTGATCGGCGAGTCTGCCGAAGCCATGACTCGCTTTGAGGCCTGGTTTACCGCGGGCATGGAAGTGCTGGCCTATAGTGTCGAGGGAGCCAGGGCCTATTTTGCCCTGGAGTCGCAGAAGGCGTTGACCTCGGTGGAAGCGGCCTTAAGCGGTGTGCCGCTCCGGCAGGTCGCGCGGACCATCAAACTTTTCGTGCAAGGCCTCTGTGGCACTGACTTGACGGTTCAGGCGCTTCCCGATTCGCTGAGCCAGGAGACAGCTGCGCGAGCTACGGTGAGCCAGGATGGGCGCATCATCTCGCTGCCGGCGCTCCTCCGCCGCTATCCTACGGCCGAGGAGAATACGCGATTGTATCTGGTGATGGCGGCTCACGAAGCGGGGCATGTCGAGTTCGGGACCTACCAGCTGACGCTTGAGCCACTCGAGGATTTGGTCATGGCTCTGCGCCAGAAGTATGGCCGGGTGAAACAGGTTGAACCGAACAGCTTGGCGGCGCTATTCCGTTTCTATCCCCATCCGGGCCTGATCCAGGACTTATGGACGCTCGTGGAGGATGCGCGGGTTGAGTATTTGTTGCAGCGAGAGTATCCGGGGCTCCAGCGGGATCTCCAACAATTTGCGCGAGAGGCGATCACGACGCGGTCGTTGACGCATGGGCTGACGGTCAAAGAACTTGTCGTCGATCAACTGCTTCAGTTGTCGACCGCCGCGTCGCAGCCTGTTGCGATTCATGAGGCCATCAAAGACGAGATCGCCATCCTTTGGCCGATGTGCCAGGCCATTCTGTCTCCAATGGCGACAGCGGAAGAGGCCGTGCGCCTGGCCCATGCGCTCTACGTGCGGCTCGAAGAGTTGTTGGCGCCGAAGGGGGCGATGATCCTGGCCGATCAGGCCGGTGACGCGTCAGAAGAGCTGGGTGTGGGCCCGTCCGCTTCCGATCAGACGGGTGAGGACTATCGCCCCGTCACCAACTGGGTGTACCGTGGGGCCATGAACCCTGAGTTCATTCGTCAGAATGCGCAGGATGGACGGACGGCGGACGATCAGCAGCAGTCAGAAGACATTCAACGTATGGCGAGCGCGGCAGGCGGATCGCAGGAGGCTTCGTCGCAGGGTCAACAGAATCGAGGAGGCACGCGCACGGAGACGGAGGGAGATCGGCTCGCCGGGGGGCGGCAGTTGCCGTCCCAGGTGGAAGAGCTCTTAGCCGTAAAGGTCGAGCAGCCTGCGCCGATCGATCATGCCGGGCCGGGCGATCGTGCCGTGCGTTATCCGGAATGGGATCAAGGGATCGACGACTATCGCCTTAATTGGTGTCGCGTTGCCGAACGGGCTGCGGAGGAGGGGAGCGGGGATATTGTGGCGGTAACGTTGAGTGCACATGGAAGTGAGGTCTCCGCCCTTCGACGGTTTTTTGAAGGTCTGCGACCGCCGGGGCTGCGGCGGGTTCCAGGCCAAGCTGATGGCGACGAGCTGGATGTGGATGCGGCGGTCCGTATGTGTGCGGAGCGCGCGGCGGGCATCGATCTGTCGGATCGGATTTACGTCAGGCGGGAGCGAAAAGAACGGGATGTTGCGGCTGCCTTTCTGGTCGACGTGAGCGGGTCGACCAGTCGTCAGTTAGAGAGTGGCCGCCGCGTGATCGACCTGGAAAAAGAGGGGCTTGTGTTGCTGTGTGAAGCGCTTGAGGCGGTCGGAGATCAATATGCGCTCTATGGCTATTCGGGCCAAGGCCGCGGGCAAGTGGATTTTCTGGTGATCAAGGATTTCGACGATCCGTTGGGCGGGAAGGCGGCGCAGCGGTTGGGCGGACTGGTCCCCATGCAGCAAAATCGTGATGGGGCGGCCATTCGCCATGCGACCGCCAAATTGCTGGCGCGCGAAGCGCGGACGCGGCTGCTCGTCCTCATCAGTGATGGACGTCCGCTCGATGACGGTTATAAAGACGAGTATTCGCTGGAAGACACCAAGGCGGCGTTACGAGAGGCGCGTCAGCGGGGGGTCCATCCGTTTTGTATTACGATCGATCGGGAGGCCGACGGGTACGTCCGGAGAATGTACGGGGACGTGCAGTTTGCCGTCATCGATCATCTGGAAGCGCTGCCGAAGCGATTGCCCCGAATCTATCGGCGGCTGACCGCGTAATTAAGTGAAAGGTACAACGTGAAAGGTCGGAAGTGGGAGAATGATCGCGTCGCAATTTGGGGCTCAACATTTCATGTGTTACGTTTCACGAGAGATTGACCATGGCCAATGAAACTGACCGACCGACTGTGCCGCCCTGGCTCTATAAGTTGTTTTCAGGGAATCAGTATCCCTATGTTCGTCGCTTGGCGAAGTTTGCCCAGCCGACCAAGCCGGGGGAAGATCGTCAAGAGCCGACAAAGGAGATGATCGACGCCAAATTTTGGGAGGTCTACCCCCGCTGTTGGGCCAAGATTCTTCAAGAAGTGAAGGTGGGAATGATCGTCGTGTTCCACGACCTTGGGGAATATCCGGCGGGAGGGTTTCAAGAATTGGTCGACGATCCAGACGCCTTTCTTGCCAAGAACTATGGCAAGAAGAAGATCAAAGTCAATTTTTATGACGGAGACAATTTCGTCTGCACGATCAATTTTAAAGTCGCGGGCTGGACGGAGCATGAGGGGGGGCATTGAATACAAGCCGGTTGCATTCTGTCCCTGCAGAATGCGAATGATGAGGAAGGCTTGTTCGCGGTGCGCAAGTGAGGGCACACATCGCCTTGAGGGTAAGGAGCCAGTACGAACCATAGAGGTGAGATGATGGGGAGACCGAAGATTACGGTGGTGGGTGCGGGGAACGTCGGGGGCACGACGGCGCAACGGCTGGCAGAGAAGAACGAGTACGAGGTCGTACTCGTGGATATTGTCGAGGGGGTCCCGCAGGGGAAGGCACTCGATATCTCACAGGCCGGTCCCGTCTGCGGCTACAGCACTCGCGTGGTAGGCACCAATGGTTATGATGAAACGGCCGGCTCAGCCGTGGCGGTGATCACGTCCGGTATTCCCCGCAAGCCGGGGATGAGCCGTGACGAGTTATTGACCACGAACGCCAAGATCGTGAAGTCGGTCGTCAAGGAATTGGTGTCCCGATCGCCGAACGTCATCCTGATTCTCGTCACGAACCCGTTGGATGCGATGGTTCATGTGGCGCGGCTGGTCAGTGGTTTGCCAAAATCCAGGGTCTTGGGGATGGCGGGAGTGCTCGATTCTGCTCGCATGCGTGCGTTCATCGCTGCCGAATTGAATGTGCCTGGGCCCGACGTGCATGCAATGGTCTTGGGGGGGCATGGCGACACGATGGTACCGCTGGCTCGTTATACGACGGTGAAGGGAAAACCCGTTTCGGAAATGATGTCGAAGGAACGGTTGGATGCGATCGTCAAGCGGACCCGCGAAGGCGGCGCCGAAATCGTGGGCCTCTTGAAGACGGGCAGCGCCTTCTATGCTCCGTCGGCTTCGGCGGTCGACATGGTTGAGGCGATCGTGAAGGATCAGAAGCGGGTGCTGCCTTGCGCGGTGCTCTGCGAAGGCGAGTACGGATTGAAGGATGTGGTGGTGGGCGTTCCTGTCAAGCTGGGTCGAGGCGGGGCGGAACAGGTGGTCGAATATGAATTAACGGCAGAGGAGCAGGCTGGGTTGACGAACTCTGCTCATGCAGTGCGCGAGCTCTGCGCGACAGTTGATCGGTTGATGGCGTAGAAGATCATGGTTCACGTTCCGCTTGACAGGGGAAGCGGGCCTACAGTACAGACAGCAACATGGCAATACATTTAATGAGGAGACGCGATGAAATTTCTTGAGAATCCAATGCAAACGATGGGCGCAGGGTTCGCGCTCGCGGCGGTGTTGATTGTGGGCTATCTTGGTATGGTCGGCATTGCGATTGGTGAGGCCGACTGGGCCGGTTTATTGTTGCGCTGGGTGCACTTTTTGGCCGGCATCACCTGGATCGGGCTGTTGTATTTCTTTAATCTGATCAATGCGGGGTTCTTGAAGAGCTTGGATGGTCCGACCAAAAACATCGTGATTCCCAAGTTGATGCCTGCCGCGTTGAACTGGTTCCGTCATGGGGCGACGGTCACGGTGTTCGCCGGGATCGCGCTGTACTTTTACATGTACTCGAAGGGTGGAACTGGCGCGATCGCGTTGGGAATCGGCGGGCTCTTGGGCCTCATTATGATGATCAACGTCCATGCGATCATTTGGCCGAACCAACAGA
>JBDSKU010000149.1:0-3253 GCA_039916745.1 Nitrospiraceae bacterium | reverse complement strand
GCGTCTGAAGACCCTTGCCCTGGAGTTGCGCTGTCTGGTCTGCCAGAACCAGACGCTGGCAGACTCGACCGCGCCATTGGCCGAGGATTTGCGCCGCGAAGTCCGTGAGATGATCGCAAAGAATATGAGCGACCAAGAGATTCTCGACTTCCTGGTCCAACGGTATGGCGACTTCGTGTTATACAGGCCTCCGCTCAAGGCCACGACGACCGTTCTCTGGCTGGGCCCGTTTCTCTTGCTCGTGGTGGGAGGGGTCACGTTAGCCCTCGCGTTGCGGCGCCGAGCGAAGACGGTGCCCGCTCCCGCGCTCTCCGATGAGGACCATCGCGCGGTCGCGCAACTGCTCTCGGAAGGAACCAAACGCTCATGACACTCATGTTCTGGCTCATCGCGTCGGCTATGACCCTCTGTGTGGTCGCTCTCCTCTTATGGCCGTTGCTCAGGCGAACCACTGCGGTCGCCATGGGCGAACGCGAGAACAGACTGGCGGTCTACCGGCAGCAGTTTGCCGAACTCGAACAGGACCAGAAGAATGGGGTGTTGACTGAGGAGCTCTACCAGCAGGCGCGGTCTGAGCTCGAGCGCCGTCTGCTCGATGAAACCGGGAGCGCCGACACGGCGACGACAGCAGCAGGATGGCAGGTCAATAGCCGTCTGGTCGCGATCGTTGTCGCCATCGTCGTGCCTCTGACGAGCGTGGCCCTGTACTGGACGATCGGGAATCCTCTTGCGATCACGCAGCCATCCGCATCGGCATTTTCGGCGCAGGGCAACTCGGACTCCGACCGCATGAGTGCCGAAGGGATCGAGTCTCTGTTGGAGCGTCTCAAGAAAAAACTCGAGCAAAACCCCAACGACGGAGTGGGATGGGCGCTGCTCGCCCGCTCCTACGTGAGCATGGCGCGGTATAGCGAGGCCGTGACGATTTATGAGAAAGCCGTCAGCCTGATTCCGAATGATGCCCAGTTACTGGCGGACTATGCCGACGCGTTGGGCGTTGTCCAGGGCCGGACATTGGAAGGGAAGCCGGAGTTGCTGATTCAGCAAGCGCTGACGCGCGATCCACAGAATGTGAAAGCGCTGATGATGGTCGGCACCGTGGCATTTGATCGAAAGCAGTATGCGGATGCGGCGAGGTATTGGGTTCAGGCGCGCGCGAACTTGCCGCCTGATGCGGAGCCGGAGGTGCTCCAAGAATTAGCCTCTGCCATTGAGGAAGCGAAGGGCCTCGCGGGGGAGAAGGGGATGGCGGCGACCGCGAAGGTCACGCCTGCGGGACCGGCCACTCCTGCAGGGAAGACGGGGCAGTCGCTTGCGATCAGCGGGACAGTCACCCTCGCACCGCAGTTGGCCAGTAAAGGATCGCCCACCGATACCCTGTTTGTGTTTGCGAAGGCTGTGGAGGGCCCGCCCATGCCGGTCTCGATCGTCCGCGTGATGAAAAAAGATTTGCCCTTCACCTTCCGGCTCGACGATTCAACGAGTCCCATGCCGGCCAGGAAGTTGTCCGATGCAGGGACAGTCGTGATCGTCGCGCGTCTCTCGAAGTCCGGCGAGGCCATGCCGAAGAGCGGTGATTTGCAGGGCATGAGTCAGCCGGTCAAGCCCGGGGTGAATGGGATCCATGTCGTGATCGATCGTGAAATCCCCTAACGCGCCCTCCATCAGCCTCGCCTATGGATCGGTCCTCCTCGCCGCGGCCCTTTGGGGTGGTTCGATTGTGGCGCAGAAGATGGCGCTCGGGTCGTTCTCTGCCGTCGAGGCATCCGTCCTGCGCGACATCGGTGGCCTGGCCATTCTTCTGACTACCTGGTGGTGGCAGGAAGGCACCTTGGCTAAGCTGACCAAGGCGGATCTGCGTCTGCTGGGACTGCTCGGGCTCGGTGTGTTGGGCAATCATCTCTTCATCCTCATGGGGCTCAACTATGTGAGTGGAGCCGTGGGTGGGGTAATCATCGGATCGAGTCCGGTGGTGACAGCGCTACTCTCGGCGCTATTGATTCAGGATGTTCCGCTACGTGCGGTCTGGGCGGGTGGCCTTCTGTCTTTCGCGGGCGTGGGATTGGTCTCCGTGGCGGGCTTTCAGGCTGCGGGCGACCAGCCGCTGCTCGGCAGCCTGCTGGTCTTTCTCGGTGTGGTGAGCTGGGCCCTCTATAGTATCGGCAGCCGGCAACTCATGGAGCGCCACTCGGCCCTCACCGTCAATTGGACGACGCTCTTCGTCGCCACAATGCTCCAACTTCCTCTCTTGTGGACAGATCGCAAAATGCTGGATGCGGGGCTCGGGTCTGTGACCGAGGCGGATTGGATGGCGCTGGGCTATCTCGTCCTATTTGCCACGGCCATCGCGCAGCAGGCTTGGTTATTCGGCGTGAAGGGCATCGGGCCATCACGCGCTTCCGTCCTGGGCAATCTGACTCCTGTGGCCGCCGTCGTGCTGTCTGCATTGCTGTTGAAAGAATCGGTGGGTACGAGTGAAATCCTTGGCATCGCGCTGATCTTGGCAGGGGTGTGGGTGGTCGATCGGCAAACCTCCCGGCTCACAGGCGGCTGAAAAAGGAAGGAAAATGGCAGCCTGACCGTCCTCCTGCTCGCGGAACGCGCACGCTCGGAAGGTGCTCGTTCGACGCGCGCAATCGAGGATCGATCAGGCCACCCTTTTGAGAGAGAGTAAAAAACTGTGGCAGCCTTGCTGGACGGCCTTTTTGAGCCGCCTGTAAGATTGAGTTTTCCTGCGTCTCCCATCCGCATTCTCTCCTCGCCCCCGCCTCCGTGATTGCAGTATGATACGGCTCATTTTTCAGCTAAGGAGCCTTGCATGCTGGAGCAACGCATCGATGAAGTGAATAAAGCGAACCATGCCTTCTATGCCGCATTTGGGAATCTCGACATTGCCGAGATGGATAGGGTGTGGGCGCATCAGGAATATGTGACCTGCATCCATCCAGGTTGGTCGTTGCGGTCGGACTGGCCGGCGGTTCGCGACTCCTGGGTTTTAATCTTCAATAATACCTTCTCGATGACCTTCGAACTGACCGACGTGATGGTGCAGGTGGCAGGCGACATGGCCTGGGTCGTCTGTGTGGAGCACATCACCACCCATCAAGCTGACGAACCGCAGCAGGCGCAGGTGTTAGCCACGAATCTCTTCGAACGGATCGGGGATGAGTGGTTGCTGATACATCATCATGGGTCGGCGGTGATGGGGTAGTCCTGAAATCAATGGCTTGTGTTGACTGATGGCCTTTGGTGC
>JBDSKU010000148.1:0-12906 GCA_039916745.1 Nitrospiraceae bacterium | reverse complement strand
CGGAATATCTGGGCAAGAAGATCGAGCCCTATGAGATGAAGATGGCCTCCCTGTTAATTCTGATCATGCCGATGGTGGTCCTCGGTTTCACAGCAGTGGCGTCGGTGACGGGCGTCGGCACCAGCTCGATTTTGAACCCGGGACCCCATGGGTTCAGTGAGATGCTCTATGCCTATAGTTCGATGGGAAATAATAACGGCAGTGCGTTCGGTGGACTGAATGTCAACACACCCTTCTACAATCTCACCGGCGGGATCGCGATGCTGATCTCCCGCTTCTGGTTGGCGATTCCCACGTTGGCCTTGGCCGGAGCGCTGGCGAGGAAAAAACTCGTGCCGGCTGGTCCCGGAACCCTGCCGACTCACACGCCGCTGTTTGTCGTGCTGCTGCTCGGCGTCGTTGTGCTCGTGGGAGCCCTCACCTTTGTGCCTGCACTGGCCCTGGGTCCAATCGTAGAACACATTCTGATGGTGAGCCGGTGACGGCGCTGGAGTGGAGGATTTTGAGATGACAACGCAAGATAAGAGAAGGCCTTTGCTCGATCCTCAAATTATGCGACGGGCGCTGCTGGAATCCGTCCGGAAGCTTCATCCGCGCCACCAAATTCGCAATCCGGTCATGTTCGTGGTCGCGGTCGGGAGTGTGCTGACCACAATCTTATTATGCCAGGCGCTGTTCGGGAAAGGCGAAGCGCCGGTCTGGTTCATCCTCGCCGTATCCCTCTGGCTTTGGTTTACCGTGCTGTTCGCGAATTTTGCCGAAGCGATGGCGGAAGGGCGCGGAAAAGCGCAGGCGGAATCGCTGCGCAGTGCGCGGCGTGAAATGAACGCGAAAAAACTGGGCGAGCCTGAGTCCGGCGACCAGTATCTCAGCGTTCCCTCCTCCGTGGTACCCGCGAGTACCTTGAAGCGGGGAGACGTCGTGTTGGTGGAGGCCGGAGATTTTATCCCCTGCGACGGGGAGGTCATCCATGGCATCGCCTCGGTGAATGAAAGTGCCATCACCGGTGAAAGTGCCCCCGTCATTCGAGAGAGCGGCGATCGCAGCGCCGTGACGGGCGGCACACGCGTCCTGTCGGACTGGTTGGTGATACGGATCACGGCCAACCCAGGCGAGACCTTTCTGGACCGGATGATTGCGATGGTTGAGGGGGCCAAGCGCCAAAAGACGCCGAATGAAATTGCCCTCAACATTCTGCTGGCGGCACTTACGGTCATCTTCCTCTTGGCGACGGCCACGTTGCTCCCCTTTTCGCTCTACAGTGTGCAGTCGATAGGGCAGGGGGCTCCTGTTATGGTGACGGTCTTAGTCGCGCTGTTGGTCTGTCTGATTCCGACGACGATCGGAGGATTGCTCTCCGCCATCGGGATCGCGGGAATGGATCGCATGGTGCAGGCCAATGTCATTGCCATGTCGGGGAAGGCAGTCGAAGCGGCGGGCGACGTGGATGTATTGCTCCTCGATAAAACCGGGACCATTACATTGGGGAATCGCCAGGCGACGGCGTTTCTTCCGGCTGACGGAGTGAGCGAACAGGCGCTGGCCGATGCGGCTCAGCTCTCGTCGCTGGCGGACGAAACACCGGAGGGGCGTAGCATCGTCGTCCTGGCCAAGGAACACTATGGATTGCGTGCGCGCGACATTCACGAGTTAGGCGCGACATTCATTCCCTTTACGGCTCAAACGAGGATGAGCGGCGTCAATTTGAATGGGCGGGAAATACGCAAGGGGTCTGATGGCGCGATCGAAGCCTATGTGACGGAACGGGGTGGGCATTTTTCTCAAGCGGTCCGTTTACACGTGGAGACCATTGCGAAGCAGGGGGGTACCCCCCTGGTCGTGGCGGAGGGGCCGAAAGTGCTGGGCGTGATCTACCTGAAAGATATCATCAAGGGCGGTATCAAAGAGCGGTTTGCCGAATTGCGACGGATGGGGATTAAGACCGTCATGATCACCGGGGACAATCCGCAGACTGCGGCGGCCGTGGCTGCGGAGGCTGGTGTGGACGATTTCCTAGCGCAGGCAACGCCGGAAGCCAAGCTCAAGCTGATTCGCGACATGCAGGCCGGCGGCCGGCTCGTGGCGATGACGGGGGATGGCACGAACGACGCTCCGGCCCTCGCCCAGGCTGACGTCGCGGTGGCGATGAATACCGGGACGCAAGCCGCGAAGGAGGCCGGTAATCTGGTCGACCTGGATTCCAATCCAACCAAGCTCATTGAGATCGTCGAAATCGGCAAACAGCTCTTGATGACCCGCGGTGCGCTCACCACCTTCAGCATTGCCAACGATGTCGCGAAGTATTTCGCGATTATTCCCGCGGCCTTCGCTTCCACCTATCCCGCGCTGAGCGTGCTCAATATTATGGGACTGGCGACGCCGGCCAGTGCCGTGTTGTCGGCCGTGATCTTCAACGCGCTGGTCATTATCGCGCTCATTCCGCTCGCCTTGAGAGGCATCACGTATCGTCCAATCGGCGCCGCGCTGCTGCTTCGCCGGCATCTCCTGGTCTACGGGCTGGGAGGGCTCATTGTTCCATTCGTGGGAATCAAGCTCATCGATTTGTTGCTTGTCGTTCTGCGCTTAGTCTGAGGAGGCCTACATGCGGACCCAACTTCGCCCGGCGTTAGTGTTACTCGTTGCTATGACCCTTATCACCGGGTTCCTGTACCCGCTCGCGGTCACAGGTATCGCTCAGATGCTGTTTCCACGGCAAGCCAATGGGAGTCTGATTCTTATCGATGGTAAGCCGGTCGGATCCTCTTTGATCGGTCAGCCGTTCGACGCGCCGAAGTATTTCTGGGGTCGTCCTTCCGCCACGTCACCGTTTCCCTACAACGCCGCCGCCTCGTCCGGGTCCAATCTTGGCCCGACCAATGACGCGCTGATCAAAGCCGTGCAGGCTCGCATCGACGCGCTCAAGGCCGCCGACACCGACAATCCTCTTCTCCTTCCTGTGGATTTGGTCACCGCTTCAGGGAGCGGTCTCGATCCGCATATTAGTCCCGCGTCTGCGGCATACCAGGTGAAACGAGTCGCGCGCGTCCGCGGGATGGAAGAAGCCGTGGTTCGCCAACTTGTTTCTCAGCATACGGAAGGACGTCAACTTGGAATTCTTGGAGAACCCCGGGTGAATGTGCTGGCGCTGAATCTTGCACTGGATACTCACGTGAAAGAGAACCACTCGCCCGATCATTCCCGAAACCAACGATCAACTATGCTCGGACTGTCGTGAGACGGCAAGAGCTCTCGTTGACCGATTTCGGCATCTCTTCTACACTGATACGAACGTTCTAATCGCATGAACTCCATGTCGCCGCTCGTACACATCTGATGGAAGACCGACGGCCAGATCCAGATGCCTTGCTGAAGCGCGTGCAGGCTGCAGAGGCCGAACAGGCGCGCGGCAAACTGAAAGTATTCTTCGGTGCCACGGCCGGGGTCGGGAAAACGTATGCGATGCTACAGGCCGCGCATGAGCAACGGCGTGAGGGTATCGATGTCGTCATCGGGTGGGTTGAAACGCATGGCCGTGCGGAAACAGAAGCCCTGCTGGAAGGGTTGACGATGTTGCCGCCACGCCTGGTTGAACATCGCGGCACGACCTTGCGGGAATTCGATCTTGACGCGGCGCTCGCCCGTCGTCCTCAGATCATTCTCATGGACGAATTAGCCCACACCAATGCTCCTGGCTCCCGGCATCCGAAACGATGGCAGGACGTGAAGGAACTCTTGAAGGCGGGCATCAACGTCTATACGACCGTCAACGTGCAGCATCTGGAGTGCCTGAACGATGTGGTGGCTCAGATCACTGGGGTGCGAGTGAGTGAAACGGTACCGGACTCGTTGCTCGAACAGGCCGATGATGTCGAGCTGATCGATCTTCCTCCGGATGACCTGTTGCAACGTCTCAAAGACGGCAAGGTTTACATGCCGGAGCAAGCGCAACATGCGCTCCAGAATTTCTTCCGCAAGGGGAATCTGATCGCGTTGCGCGAAATGGCTCTCCGCCGAACAGCCGAGCGGGTCGATCAGCAGATGGAGGTCTACCGTCGCGACCATGCAGTGGTTCGTACGTGGCCTGCTGCCGAATCTATCATGGTCTGTGTGAACATGAAGCCTCGGGGACCACGGTTGGTGAGGGCTGCCAGAACGATGGCGACGGGTCTGCATGCGAAATGGATTGCCGTGTACGTTCAGACGCCCAGACATCTGCGCATTCCTCAAGCCGACCGCGACCGGGTGAACCAGACGCTTCGGCTCGCTGAGCTGCTGGGTGCCGAGACAGCGGTGCTGAGCGGAGCCAATGTCGCGCAGGAACTGTTGTCCTATGCCCGCACGAGAAATGTGGCGAAGATTATTGTGGGGAAGCCAGTCCGTGCCCGGTGGAAGGAATGGGTGTTCGGTTCAGTCGTGGCTGAGCTCGTGCAACAGAGCGGGGAGACGGACATTTATGTGATCACTGGGGAGGCCGGTGAAAGTCGCCCGCTGGCGACGCAAGCGGTAAAACGACACAGCGAGTGGTCATCTTACGGGCTGGGTGTGGTGGGGGTAGGCCTGTCAACGACCGTGGCATGGCTCATGTTCCCCTACTTCGGTCTGGCCAATCTCATCATGATGTATTTGCTGGGAGTCGTCCTCGTGGCCAGTCGGTATGGACGAGGGCCGTCGGTCCTCGCATCAGTGCTGAGCGTGGCGGCGTTCGATTTTTTCTTCGTCCCTCCGTATTTGTCCTTCGCGGTGTCGGACATTCAATATCTCCTTACCTTTGCCGTCATGTTGGTCGTGGCGCTGACGATCAGCGGACTGGCCGTCCGTACCAAGCAACAGGCGGAGCTGGCTCGCCGTCAGGAACGGCGTACGGCGGTCCTCTATGCCTTGAGTCGAGATCTCGCCACGCATCGGGGGACAGGCATGCTGGCCCAGCTCGCGGCGAAGCATCTTCGAGAAGTGTTTGACAGCCAGGTCGCGATTTTTCTGGCGGATGCCGACAAACGGGTGCAGCTGCAACGGGGTGAACAGCTGCATTTTGAGTTCGATCCTAAGGAGTCGGGGGTGGCCCAATGGGTGTTCGAGCACAACGAGCGGGCCGGACTCGGAACCGATACACTCGCGGGGGCCAGCGCCCTGTATCTGCCGTTGCTCGGTTCCTCCGGATCGATCGGGGTTGTGGCAGTGCGGCCGACGGAATCCAGCCGATTCTTGGACCCCGATCAGTTGCTCTTGCTTGAATCGCTCGTTAACCAAGTGGCATTGGCGATCGAACGAACGCGCCTGTCAGAGGAAGCCCAACAGGCTCATGTGCATGTGGAAACAGAGCGCATGCGGAACGCCATTCTCAGTTCGGTCTCCCACGACCTGCGGACTCCGCTGGCGACCATTACCGGGTCTGCCAGTAGCTTGCTGGACGAACAGGGACAGCTCGACCCTGCTGCCCGGCTCGAGCTCGTGCGATCCATTTATCGGGAGGCGGATCGCCTGGATCGCTTACTCAAGAACCTGCTCGACATGATGCGCATCGAGGCAGGGGCCGTGCAACTGAGCAAAGAATGGCACCCTATAGATGAGGTCGTCGGTGCGGCTCTGGCCAGACTGGAGGGCCGGTTGCGCGATCATACCGTCAACACGGCGTTTCCTGCCGATCTCCCGCTGGTGCTTGTCGATGGCGTGCTCCTGGAACAGGTGATGATCAATCTTGTGGAGAACGCCGTAAAGTACGCGCCCTCAGGAAGCGCGATCGATCTCTCCGCTTCGGCGAGCGATCGTGAAGTCGTCGTCGAAGTCGCAGATCGAGGCCCGGGGATTCCGGTCGGCGAGGAGACCCGCATCTTCGACAAGTTCTATCGTGCCAAACCTGCACGGGAAGGCGGGGTTGGTCTGGGATTGACCATTTGTCGCGGGATCATCGAAGCCCATGGCGGGCGCATCTGGGCTGAAAACCGGCGTGGAGGAGGAGCAATGTTCCGCTTCGCGGTTCCGCTGTTAGAACGTCAGCCGTCTGTCGAATCGGAACAAGCCGAACCGAAATCGGCCTAATCGATTTCGAAAAAGCGTTGCGGTCAGGAGGCCGACACCGGTATGCCAGGACAGGAAGTCACAGTGCTTCTTATCGAAGATGAACCCGAGATTCGCCGGTTCCTGCGGACGACTCTGCCTGCGCACGGTTTTCGACTGTATGAGGCCGCGACGGGAAAGGAGGGGCTGGCAGAGGCCCAAGCGAGGAATCCCGATCTCATCCTGCTCGACCTCGGTCTGCCGGACCTTGAGGGAAGCGAGGTCATTCGCCAAGTGCGGGAATGGACGGCCACCCCGATCATCGTGCTATCCGCTCGTGATCAGGAACAGGTCAAAGTGGCGGCACTCGACCTCGGCGCCGACGACTATGTGACGAAACCGTTCGGGGTCGACGAACTCCTTGCACGGATGCGAGCGGCTCTTCGCCATGCGTCCCGATCTGCCACCGACGTCGGCGAGCCGGTGTTTACGCTCGGCGATCTCAAGGTGGATCTCGGGCGGCGGCAGGTGTTTGTGTCGGCGAAGGAAATTCACCTCACGCCGATCGAATACAAGCTGCTGACGACATTGATCCGGTACGCAGGCAAAGTGATGACTCACCGACAGCTTCTGAAGGAAGTATGGGGTCCCTTGCACGTGGAAGAAGGGCATTATCTACGGGTATACATGCGCCAGCTGAGAAATAAGCTGGAGAAAACTCCGGCCCATCCACGCTATCTGGTGACGGAGTTGGGAGTGGGTTATCGACTTCGGACGGAATGACGCACTGGACTATCCTTTTATGTTCCGTCCCATCGCAGACCGTAGCCGTCTGGGTAACGAACGATTGTAATGAGAAGGTGGGTTACACGGTGTATTCCCTTTGCAATTTCGTGGCGTCTCTACGTTAGTTCCGCCAAGCAGTGGGTGAAATGGAAGCAGTGACACCCAAACAAAGAGGCGAGAGCATATGCAGTTCGTCAAAGTAAAAGATGAAGACCGTCCAGGCGATGTGTCGATCAATTTTGACTTCGCCCGGCAGGCCCACGTTGGGTGACCCAAAACCTGCATAGCAGACCATCCTCCATTTAAAATATGCGTCCGTCCCTCAGGGTATTTGTGGCCCAGTTGTCTGATCTTGGGTCGCGTTTCTTTGGCGCTAGCGATTTCCGTCCGCCGTTGCGTAGAATATGCTCTTTACCGAAAGGAGCCGAGTGACGGTTCATACGATCAGAGGTCGCATCGTCCTGGCTATTGTTGTGGTCGGCTGCATTCCGCTGCTGACCTGCCTTATCCTCGCCTATGTATCGGGCATGCGATCGCTCCGCGATGTGATCGGAGGAAACTTTCAAACGATTGCGGCTCAGGCGGCGGATCGCGTGACGATGTTGGTGCAAGGAGAAATTCAGCGGGTTCGCCTCTTGGCCTCGGCGCCGTTGCGGGTTCGCCAGCCGGTAGAGCTCGCCAATCGTTCTTATCCCAGAACGCATTCCAAGGCTATCGTACAAATCCAAGATCGTGCCCGAGCTTGGGAGCAAGGCACGAACGTGGCCGCCCTCCTCTTGAACCGCGAACTGTCCCAGTTTCTTCTGGAAACAAAAGTGCGGGACGGAGACAAGATGGTCGGGATTCTCATCACAGACCGTTACGGAGCGTTGGTCGCGGCTACGTCGGAACCGGATCATTACTTTTTCGGGGATGAGTCCTGGTGGAAAGCGATTCAGGATGGAGGCGGTGAACAAGTCTATCTGAGCGGTCTCACGGCCGGGCGTGCCGGTTCCTTTCGGTCTCCGGAAGAGACGATCGATGTGGCGGTACCGATCTTCGACGACCACCAACGCATCGTGATCGGCGCGATCAAAGTGTCGTACCGGTTCGACGCCCTCTTCGGGATGATCAATCAAATCCGCATCGGTCAGACCGGCCATGCGATGCTGTTCAGTGCCGATGGCCAGCCGCTCATCTGTCCGATCCTTCCCCGTCAGGCCCACCGCATTCCTGCACCCCTCATGAGCATGATCGTATCCAACGATCCCGGGTGGGGGATTGCCGAGGACGATGGACATGGCGCTCGCGATACCGTGGTCGGCTTTGCGCCGGTACCAGGTCTTGGTGTGCCTGGCAATACCTGGCATATCTTTGTTCGGCAACAGCCTGCCGAAAGTTATGCACCGATTCGGGATCAGCTCCGCAATCTCGCCATCATCGGCTTCGTCATGTTCGGACTCTTGTGGGCCATCGGCCGTTATGTGGCGGCCAGAATTGCCCGCCCGATCCAAACCTTGCAGGCGGGGGTCGAGGCGATCAGCCGGGGAACCTATGGAGGACCGCTCGACATTCGAACGGGAGACGAGTTCGAAGAATTGGCAACGGCGGTGCATCGGATGGCAGACAAGCTGAACGCGTCCCATGCCGAAATGGAATCGTTGAACAACGATTTGACCAGGCGGGTGGAGGAAAAGACCACCGAGGTCACTCGCCACATGAAGCAGCTCCATCTTTCCGAACGCCTGGCGACGCTGGGCAAGGTGGCGAGCGGGATTGCCCATGAGATTAACAATCCCCTTGGCATCATGCTCAATCGGATTGAATGTATCGAAGCGGAAGCAGCTGAACTGGGGTTGCCTGCAGAGATGCAGCGCGATTTGCTGGCGATCCGTTCCCAAGCGGACCGGATCAGCCGGATCACGAAGAGTATGTTGGCCCTCTCACATGGGTCCGCGACGATGCTGAAGCCGATCGATCTGAACTGCATGCTTCGCTCCTGTGTGGACATCGCGCGAGAGCGAGCGGCGACCCAGGGGGTTCGCCTTGAGTCTGTCTTCTCCCCCGATGTGCCGGCGATCATGGGCGATCGCGATCGTTTGGAAACGGTCGTGCTCAATCTCCTCAACAATGCGATCGATGCTGTGCGGGGATGCGGCCATGAAGGGGTGGTGATCGTTCAGTCGGATCGGCTGCGACGCGATGGGGAAGCGTGGGCCACGATCACAGTGACCGACAATGGACCTGGTATCCCCGAAGAGATCCTCGGTCGCATTTTCGATCCGTTCTTTACGACGAAGGATGCCGGCCAAGGGACGGGGCTGGGGCTGTTTTTGAGCTATGGTATTGTGTCCGATCATCGGGGGCGCTTGGAGATTACGAATGGAGCGGTGGGAGCCGTGGCGACGGTGATCTTTCCCGTACTCGCGATCGTGTCCGAAACATCTCAGGAGGCCGGATGGGACATGCAGGCAAAATACTGATCGTCGATGACGAAGTTGAAGCGCTCGAAAACTGTCGTCGCATTTTGAGCCGGCTCGGCCATGAATGTTTGACGGAGCATGATCCGGTTCGTGCGCTGAACGTCGTTCAACGGGAGCGGCCAGGCCTTGTGTTCACCGATTTGCGCATGCCGGGTCTCAGCGGCATCGATGTGCTCAACGCGACGAAACGGTTCGATCCGACGATCAAGGTCGTCCTGATGACGGCCTTTGCGACCGTGGAAACTGCGGTCTGTTCCATGCGGCAGGGTGCCCTCGATTACATCCTGAAACCCTATACGAGCAAGGATCTTGAAGAGGTGACGCGCCGGGCATTCGAGGAGGGGGAGCGTCAGAACGATGCTGCACCGTCCTCGCAGGGGCATGATGTGCCTCCGGCTCTCGCGAAAGCGAAGCACGCACTGCGGCAGATTGTGGGAAAGAGCGCGGCCATTCAAGCCGTCTTGAATCTCGTGAGCAAGGTGGCCAGGACGGATGCCAACATTCTGATTTATGGAGAGAGCGGAACGGGGAAAGAGCTGGTTGCACGCGCAATTCATCACCACAGTCAACGAGCGAGTAAGCCTTTTGTGCCGGTGGACTGTGTCTCGATGCCGGATGCCTTGTTGGAGTCGGAGTTGTTCGGACATGAGCGGGGCGCGTTTACAGGCGCGCACACGGCCAAATCCGGTCTGTTCGAAGTGGCGCATGGCGGCACGGTGTTTTTGGATGAAGTCAGCGGGATGAGTCACACGCTGCAATCGCGTTTGCTCAGAGTGCTGCAAGAACGCCAGTTCCGCCGGGTCGGCGGGACGCGGTATATCGATATCGACGTGCGAGTCATTGCGGCCTCGAATCGGGATCTCGGAGAGGCGCAGAAGCGGGGCGAGTTTCGCGAAGATCTCTACTATCGCCTCAACGTCATTCCCATTGTCCTTCCTCCCTTGCGAGAACGGGAGGGGGATGTCGAGGTGTTGGCGCGCGAATTTCTTCAGCGATTCATGCATCAACATCGAATGGATACCGGAATCGTTCCGACGTTTGAACCTGCGGCAGTCGCGGCTTTGACAGGTCATGCCTGGCCGGGTAATGTTCGGGAGCTTCAGAATGTGATCGAACGAGCAGCGGCGTTGGCCGACGGCCCGGTCATCCGTCTGGAGCATATGCCATCGAACCTGAGACTTGCTTCGCCCGACGATCCTTCTCCTATGGAAGGAGGGTCCTATAAGCAGGTCAAACAAGAAGTAGTTCGTTCGTTCGAGCGCAGCTTTCTGCTCGAACTCCTTCAGCGCCACCATTGGCATATGGGCCATGCCGCGCAAGAGGCCGGCGTGGATCGGAAGACGATCGAGCGTATGGTGAAACGCCATGGCCTTCGTGAAGACCGCTAGCGGGCCTGACCATTCTCCTGCCTGTTCCCTTGTTCCCTCGTAAAATGGGGCGTTGATGCCCCATCGAGCGTCATCTTCAGACAATTCACAATGTTCGCGTCCCATCTGCTGTTCCGTATGGTTTGCCCGCAAGGCATGGGGCGTTACAGTCCCATATCTCACAGCGGATCACGTCGTATAGCATCCAAATCTACATGAATCATTGAGGGCGCATGCCTTCGACTTACAGCCCTCCTATGGAACAAGACTTGCTGCTTCAGTGCTGGATGATGCGAGTGAATGATCACGTGAAGATCTGTCCGGTGAAGAGTGCGTCATGAATGGACTGGCCTCCTGACATCGCAACCGCGAAGAGCGGAACCTTCACCGGACTATTTTAATAGATAGGGCACGGGAGCGCGGTATGGCGCGCGCCTTGAGCCGACAGAGTTACTGTGGATGACGTGTCTTTAATGGATATCGTTCAGGAGGGGAAGAGGATGACCAGCAGAAAGATGGCAAATCAGGGAGGGCTCGCGTTGCTCGCCGCCGTATTGGGCGTCACGCAGGCATGGGCAGAAGCGGTTCCTCATCAGCATGCGGCTGTGATGAATGCTGAAACAGAAGCGGCGGCGACGGTCGTCCATCGGCCTGCAGGCCCGATGTTGCAGGACAAATTGTCGCGGGCGATTGAGCAGATCGAGCGACAGGTGCAGAGCAAGGGCCCCTTTCAGGGAGCCAGCGCGCACGCGATGCAGCAAGGCATCTTGCTGGTGGCCGAAGATCCTGACAAGGTGAAGGTGACGCAAGGCGGGCGCTGTCCCGCCGGTGCGCCCGTTCGCGCATTCGATATTTCAGCGATCAATGTAGAAATTACCGTGAACCGGTTCGGCGATTTTTATCCCGGCTACATGTACGCCCTCACGGAGAATGTTCCGGGTATTCGAGGCGAGGAAGAGAAGAACAAGGCGGCGCGTGAAAGCGATGACCCCACTTTTTCAGGCGGTGCAGTATCGAACGGCCTGCAGGGAGATTTGATTCAACCGCTCGTCGTTCGGGCAAACCAAGGCGATTGCTTGCGGATCACGCTGCGCAACCAGATTGCCGACGAGCCGACCAACATGGTTATCAATGGCTCCCAAATGCTCGTGCGCAGCACGGGCAAGCCGGCCAACGGCAACAATCCAGAAGCCCTCGTGGCGACCGGACAGGTGGGGGAGTTCGAATGGTACATTCGGCCTGATACGCAAGAAGGCGGCCGGGCATTCCACAGTCATACGACGCGCGAGCAATATTCGCTCGGTATGCTCGGGTCCGTTGTCGTGGAGCCTCGCGGGTCCCGTCATCTGAGTCCGTTCACCGGCGAAGAGATGACCAGCGGCTGGGAAGCCATGATCGACATGGCGAACGGATCGGACTTCCGGGAATTCGTGATTTTCTATCATGAAGCCGGAGACGAGACGTTCCGTTTGTTGAGTCGCACGGGCGACATGCTGCCGCAGCGCGATCCCCATACCGATACCTACCGACCGGCGGCACGCTTGCTGAACTATCGGAGCGAGCCGCATGGGACGAGGCTTGAGCAGCAGGCGCATTTGATCGGATTCTCCGACGAGTCCCAGGGCTATGGGTCCTACACGTTCGGCGACCCGGCCACGACGGTTCCTCGATCCTATCTGGGCGATCCCGCCAAGTACCGCATGATCGGCGGGTCCGAGATCGTCCACTCGCACCACTTGCACGGAGGATCGATCCGCTGGGCCAGACAGCCGGGCACCAGTCAGATCGATCCGACGCTGAGCAAGAACGGGCCGGTCAAGTTTCCGCCGATGCGTGACACCTCGGACCGGTTGGACGTCCAATCCATCGGGCCTTCCGAGATCTTCGATGAAGTCATCGAGGGCGGCTCCGGCGGTCTCCAGGCCCTGGCCGGTGAGTTCGTGTTCCATTGCCATATTCCTCAGCACTATGTGACCGGGATGTGGGGGTTCTGGCGCGTGTACAACACCCTTCAGACACCTGGTTCCCAGACGGATGTCATGAAACCCCTGGTCGAATTGCCGGACCGAAAGGGCAAGATCAAGCCGGCGGTGTCCTCCGACAAACTTGTCGGCACGATGGTGGATTGGTACGGCGGAAAGAAGTACGAGATCACGAAAGATAAGACGGATTGGAAATCCAACCCGGTGAAGGTGTCCATCAAGGATTGGGTGGAATATATGTTGCCGCCGCAGGGTCTGCCCGGCAAGACGGAAGATCAGGTCAAGCAGGCAGCGGCGCATGACGCGACGGTGGTG
>JBDSKU010000147.1:0-9051 GCA_039916745.1 Nitrospiraceae bacterium | reverse complement strand
GTTCACGTGGACAGACGGCTGGAAACCCACCGGCATCAAAGCCACATTGTTGCAGCAACTGCGTCATCGCAGGATTCGCATAGATGAGATTGCTGTCGGCGTCCAACTCGATAATGGGAGAGGGGCTTTCTTCTGCCACGTGTGCGAGGCGGTCGAGATCTTGTTGTAGTTCTCTCTCGTGAGTCAGCTCGCGTATCGTCAAGACCCCGTCGAGACTCCCTTCTGTATCCAGGAAGACATAGCTCCATTCGACCGGATGAGATTCCTGTGCCGGGCCTGCGAGTATCGTCCGGGCTGCATGGACGGGGCGGCGAGTGGGAAGAGACTCGCGAATGCGTGTCGCGATGGTATGCCCGACTGTTCCTGGTTGCGGTTGCCAGATGTCCTGTATCGGTTTCGCGGTGCAGAAATCGGCCGAGTACCCCAGGAGGCGGGCAGCTTCACTGTTGACCGAGAGAATATGGAGGCCACGATCGAGCTGAACGATCCCGATGGGGAGGGTATCCAATAGACCCGGATCGATCAGGCTGCGAGGTGTCGAAGGTGGAGAAAGAGGCGACCCCTTCGCTTTTCTCTTCGTTGAATGTTTCATCATGCCGCCTCCGGTTGAATGCACTCAAGAAACAGGGCCACATTCACTCGTTCCTGAAGAGGGTCCAGTACCTTCGTGATGGTTCGTGCTGAAGCCCCAGCTGCCTGGACGCCAAGATCGACGAGAATCGGCGTGAGATAGGATCTCCCCTGCGCTCCCGTGATCACTTTGATGATCGGCTTGAGCCGTTGTGTGGGGTTCATCCCCACGACCACCGCTTGTTCTGTGGTATTCAACTGAACCAGGCTGCCGATCGGGTAGACGCCCAGACTGCCGATCATGGCTTGGATCAACTCCTTGGCATATTGTCCTGTATCCCCAAGACGAAACAGCTGCCGGATGGCATCATGCGGCAACATCGCCGGCCGTCCTCCACGGCGGCTCACCATGCCGTCATAGGCATCGACCAGGCCGACCAGCTGTGCTAAGCCCGAGAGGGAGTCTCCCTGGAGCTTGTGCGGGAAGCCGCTTCCATCGCTGCGCTCATGATGCTCGGCGACGATCCGGACGATCGCGTCCCGGTCTTCTTTCGCCTCTCTCAAGATCGCCTGCCCCAGTGCAGGATGTTGTTGCATCAGGGTCCGTTCCTGCTCCGTGAGGTCCTGACTTTTCCGGTACAGATTTCGTGGCAATCGGATATAGCCGATATCGTGCAGCAACGCGCCGGCGCCGAGCACTTCCATCTCTCCCTCCGGTATCCCATAGTTTTGCGCGACGATGAGGGCGAGGGTGCAGACATCGAGGGCATGTGACGCCAACGTGCGATCGAACCGTTTCATTTTCTGGAGAAAGAGAAGACTGAGCATCCCAGCGCTGTCTTCCATCACACGTGAGAGCAGATTCGAGACGACCAGTCGCAAGGTGGCTGGACGAGGAACGATACCTGACTCCAACTCTTCAAACATGCGCTCCATCGAGCTGATGGCTTCGGTGTAGGTCTTTTGTGCCTCTGCGGCTTGCAAGGAGGCCTGCCCTGGAGGCAGTTCTTTCTGCAGATCAGGGGAGCGCGCCTGTGCAGGATTTCCTATTGTGGCGGAGGTGAGCTGTGCAGCTTCTTTTGAAGATGAGGCAGGCGGTTCTGCAGGGCTCGGTTGAGAGGCGGCGGTTGACTTCTCGGAGTTCAAGGACAATGAGGCCCCCCGATTATCAGCTGACGTCTGTGCATTCGTCGGCAGTGAGGGGCTTGCTGTCCTCCCAGGCACGTGATCAGCTATTGTTTGCTCGGTCATAGAGGGTGGCGTATTGTGCGCTGAATCAGACGGATGCAGCAGGCCCGTAGGATGGGCTGGATTGTTCGGTTGAAGTGCCTCCGTCGATGTTGGGCCATTTGCGGACGTCTCTTCACAGTCTGTCTGCTCCTGTATGTCGGGTGACAGAGGTACCTCTTCAGGAGGCAGAGGCTCCAGATCGAGCCCCTGGCTTGGGTCGATCTTCAGTTCTCGGACTCCGCATTGTTTGAGCAGCTGGATGTCTCCGGTATGGCGGATGAGGCGTTTATGAATAAGAAAAGGGGTCCGATACCAGGGCTGGTCCATCTCGACGATAAACATGCCAGGTTTGAGTTGGTCGATTGTAATCGTTTTCACTGGTTTCATGTACAAGGCCTATGGATGTCGAGTGCCGGATTGTCGGGCCTGCCAATTGCGCAAACCGAGGCGTGAGCATGTGAGTCCTGCCCATTGTGCTATCGGCATCCATTGAGCAGGACTTGATCTAAGTGAAGGAAACTCCAGCTCAACGTACTGCTGTGTGGGCCCCTCTTGTTACCTCAAGATTCTGGCCTTGGCACCGATAGAGTTCATCAGAGCCCGTTGCTCTTCAATGAGGCGCGGTGTCTCCGCTGTCCCGCACCCTCAAGAGGACTATGCGAAAACGGATACCCATTGATCAGCTAAAAATCGGCATGAAGGTCGAGAAACTCGACCGTTCCTGGCTGGCGACGCCGTTCTTGCGTAGTCGGTTTACGATCACGTCCTCGGAACAAATTGCCAAACTGCACGCAAGTGGCGTCCAGCAACTCGATGTCGAAACCAACGAGAGCGACCAAGATTCCACGCCCGGGCTTCCGGTTGCGCCTGTAGTGGCTGAGGCGCCTCAACCCCTGTCTCCCACCACGAAGCCGGAGGTCTCGACCGTCCCCTTCGCCGAGGAGTTACCCGCCGCGAAACAGGCCTACAGGGCTGCCAAAGACATCATTCATCACACGATGGACGATGTCCGGATGGGCCGCGCGCTGAACATGGAAGCGGTGAGTGAGGTGGTCGGAAGTATGGCCGACAGTATCCTACGCAGCCCTGACGCACTCACCAGTCTGAGTCGCCTCAAACAGTTCGATGAGTACACCTTCTTCCATTCCGTCAACACCTCGGTCCTGGCTCTGTCGGTAGGACGGCATCTCGGGTATGGCCGTGAGTCGCTACTTCAGCTGGGAACCGGCATGTTGTTGCACGACATTGGAAAAACGCAGATCCCGCTCGAGATATTGAACAAGCCTGGGCGCTACGAGGCCGGCGAGTTCGAGATCATGAAGCATCATGTGCTGCGTGGGACGGAGATCCTTTCGAACACCACCGGTCTCACCGACGCTTTTCTGAAACCCACCCTGGAGCATCATGAGCGCGTGGACGGGACCGGGTATCCTCATCGGCGGGTCAAAACAGACCTCAGCCAATTTGGCCTCATTGCTGCGATTGTGGACATCTACGATGCCGTGACGAGCGATCGCTGCTATCACAAAGGGAAGACGCCGCACGATACGCTGCAGCTGCTCTATTTATTGGGGACGAAGGGCCATGTGGATGGCGCGCTGGTTCAGCAGTTCGTCCAGGTCGTGGGGGTCTATCCCGTCGGATCCTGTGTCTCGCTCAGCACAGGCGAAACGGCAATTGTGCAGCAAGTCAATCGCCACGATTCACTGCAACCGGTGGTCCTGTTGATCACAGATGAATCAGGCTGTCGGCGATCTCCTCTTCTCGAACTCGACCTGGCCGCGCAGTCTCGACAACCGAAACGGACGATCGCTTTAATCCTCGACCCAGCCACGGTGGGGATCGATCCCCGCCATTACCTTGACAAGGACCCCATATGACGGAACCGGAATATGCCCCCTCACATTCGTCGATTCTCATGGTCGGATTACCCCTCCAGTTGGTGATCGGGTCCGGCCAGGGAAAAGTCAATTGCGGATCCATATTGCTGGGCTGGAAAGAGCGGGCCTGGCTGATTTGTGAATGGCCGTTTCATTTCGGGCAAGCCGTTCCCTGCGAACCGGGCACAAGGTGTCTTGTGCGGTATCTGGTCGATGGCAAGCTCATCGGCTACGAAAGCGAGGTTCGCACCACCCAGACCTCTCCAGTTCCGCTCCTGTATCTTGCGTTTCCCCAAACCGTGGAGGAGGTCCATCTTCGTAAGTCTGTGCGCGTACCCAGTAACGAGCCGCTCCTCCTGATCCGTGTCGATGGCGGGGGAATGGTCTATGCCGATTCAACCGGGAACCCGACGATGGGCGGCCTCGTACAGGATCTCAGCGTGACGGGGTGTCGAGTGGTCTTTCAGCAGTCGCATCCCAACTTGCAGCAGGGCTCCAGTGTTAAATTAGAATTTGAGTTGATCGGCATCGGACATGTGAGTGATCTCAGCGGCGTGATTAAGAATGTGACGGAACGGGGGAATACCACGTCCATCGGTATCGAGTTTCGTTTCGGTGGGAAGGAATACATCGAGTACCGTGGATGGGGAGGAAGTGTGCAGAAAGCCATTGAGCATGCGGTGCTGCAAAAGGATCATCTGCTCGGCGTGACGCCAGGTCCGGTCTCGTTTGAATCGTCCTAACCGAGTTCAATTGGGTGATAGACGAGGTCCGATAGGTGCTGCGTCATGCGCGGGCCTTCCCTGTGTCAGATTTGACAGAGTCGCCCTTCTCCCCCTGTGCCTCCAAATCCCATCCGGGAATGATCTTGCCTCTCCACCGGTAACTATTGCCTAGCGCGAGAGACAGAGCGCCGGCTCTTTCGCACAAAAGCCCGCAATATCCATGCACTCGTAGGATCTGTCCTGCGGCATGCGAATTGAATTCCTCGTCCATGTCTCTAGCAGGCTGCGGGAATAGGATTGTGTCCGCGAGAGCTTCGATTGGCTGGATGTGTGGTCCAAAAGTAGTGTTCCAGGATGCTCAAAAAGACCGTCCAGCAAGGCCGCAGCCGACGAATGCACCGGAGGCGTAGCCTCAGGGCTATGTTGAGGATGCGTTCGAGGCGAGAACGCCGCTGGCGGACTTTTTCAGCATCCTGTTAAGCGGTAACGACCACGGTTAGGCTAAGGACTCAAGTTTTGATCCGGCTTGTCGATAGAGTAATCACTCACTGTATGAATGGTGCACGTTGGTAAAAACCGTAGAAAGCTTTTACAGACCCACCCCTGCGAGGCGAGAACTGCTGGCCTTGTGGTCATTGGTGGAAACCGAGCAGATCAGCCAGCAGGAACTGGGCAGACACATTGGCGTCAGTAGTGCCATGGCGCATAACTACGTACAGGCCTTAGTGGACCATGGCTATGTCATCACGAGCGGTGAGACGAATCGAAGCATGCGATACCTCGTGACGGCGACTGGCCGCACACGTTTGGCGACGTTGATGCGGGAGTACGCGAGTGAGATTGCGCGCATGTATTCGATCGCCAAGACCGAAGTCGAGAAGCGACTCCAGCAATTATGGAAAGAAGGTATCCAGGAGGTCGTGGTCTTCGGGGCTGCGGAGACAGGCGAGTTGATCTATAGCGCCGTGAAATCCACGCCCATGCGCATCGTCGGCTGGGTGGATAACGATGTGGCCAAACATCAGCAACGATTCGGCGATCTGATCGTATGCCCACCCGACACCATTGAATCATGCCGCCCGGACGCGGTGCTCATTGCGTCATCCGGCCAGACTGAGGAGATCCACCGACAGCTGCGTCATCTTTCGAAGAAAGGGATCGCCGTTGTCACACTCTGAAATTAAACGGCCGCAATACCGCGCAGGGATCATTGGATTGGGCCAGATCGGCAATCTGTTCGACGAAGACCCCAAGCGGACGGAGATCTGGACCCATGCGGGTGCCTACTTGGCATTACCGGATGTCGTGCTGGCGGCCGGCGCCGACTCGGATGCCGGGCGACGGAACAGCTTCCTCAAACGGAGTGCAGGCGCCAAGGCCTATCGTGAATATCGGGACATGTTTGGAGCGGAGGGCTTGGATGTTGTGAGTGTCTGTACGCCGACTGCGCTGCATCATGCAATGGTCCTCGCGGCGGTGAAGGCCGGTGTTCGCGCGGTCTTTTGTGAAAAGCCCTTGGCGGCGACGCCGGAACAGGCTGCGGAGATGGTTGAGGTCTGCCAATCCGCCGGGGTGTTGTTGGCCGTCAACCATACGAGGCGTTGGGAGCCGATCTATGTGCAAGCGAAACAGCTGATTCAGGATGGTGCGATCGGCCGTCTCGAAGCGATTGTCGGCTACTACCCCGGAAAAGTCTTCACGATGGGCACACACCTCTTCGATCTCATGCGGTTTTTCGGTGGGGACGTCCAGTGGGTCTGTGGGCAGTCGCCGAACGCGACCACTGCGTCGGACGAAGAGGGGAGCCTATCCGGACAACTGCAGTTTTGTTCCGGCGCCATTGGTTCCATCATTTCCGGCTGGGACCGGTCCAACCATGTATTTGAGCTGGATCTTGTCGGAAGCGCCGGACGATTGCGCCTGTCCGGAGACGGAGCAGCGATGGATTTGTGCCGATTCAGGGAGAGTCCTCGATATTCCGGTTATCGAGAGCTTGCGAAGGACGACGAGATCGGGCGGGTTAGCCAGGAGACCCAACCTTTCGCGAGCCGGCTTGTGACCGCGATGCGCGATGTCATCGACTGTATCGGCAATGAGAAACGACCGGCATGCAGCGGGCTGGACGGCCTTGCGGCGGTGGATATTGCCTGCGCGCTCCTCGAATCGGTGGCACATGGAAACAGCCGCGTGGAGTTGCCTCTCGTGAGCTCAGTATCGGCCTGTCGAACCTAAGGAGGAGAAACACGTGAAGAGTACAGTAACCGCCACCAAGTTAGCGCTCCTGGGAGGGACGCCGGTCCGCAGCAAGCCCTTTCCTCCATATCCCACCATCGGGGATGAGGAAAAAAAAGCGGTGATGGAGGTCATGGATTCAGGCCACCTGTCGAGCTTCTCTGCCAGCCGGCAGGGGTTCTTGGGCGGTGAACGGGTGCAAGCCTTCGAGGCGGCCTTCGCGGCCTATCATGCCATGACATTTGGCGTCGCCTTCAACTCGGCGACTTCCGGTCTGCATGCCGCCGTCGCGGCCTGTGGGGCCGGTCCCGGCGATGAAGTCATCGTGCCGCCCTATACGTTTACGGCTACCGCGACTGCGGTGTTGCATCACAATGCCATTCCCGTGTTTGCCGATGTCGATCCGGTCACGTTTTGTATGAACCCCCACTCGTTCGAAGCGGCGATCACGCCGCGCACGAAAGCCGTCATTCCCGTGCATCTGCTCGGCCATCCGGCGGAGATGGACCAGATCATGGCGATCGCGCGCAAGCACAAGCTGAAAGTGATCGAGGATTGTGCACAGGCGCCCGGGGCGACGTACAAGGGCCGCCTGGTCGGCACCATGGGGGATTGCGCCGTGTTCAGCTTTCAGGAAAGCAAGAACATGATGACTGGCGAGGGCGGAATGCTCATCACGAACGATCCTGAATTGGCCGAACAGTCGCGCATGGTGCGGAACCATGGAGAGACCGTGATTGCCGGGGAGGCCCGCAAATATCTGGCGCAGACGATCGGTTGGAATTATCGGATGACTGAAATCGAGGCGGCGATCGGACTGGTTCAGTTGAAGAAACTGGATGCCCTGAACGACCATCGACGGATGTTGGCACGCCATCTGCTCGATCGGCTTCCGTCTGTGCCGGGCCTCCGATATCCGGTCGAACCGTCACAGACCCATCACGTCTATCACGTATTCGGCATGACCTACGATGAGAAGCAGATCGGCATTCCCCGGCAGCGATTTATCCAAGCGCTCGTGGCCGAAGGCATTCCTGCCGGGTCCGGTTATCCCAGGCCGCTCTATCACAACCCGTTGTTCCAAGAGCGGATGGCCTACGGCAAACAGGGCTGCCCCTTTACCTGCCATCTCTACCAAGGGACCGTGTCGTATGCCAAGGGGCTCTGTCCCGTTGCCGAAGATCTCTGTGCCCAATCGGCACTCTGGACCTTCGTCGTTCGTCCGCCCGCGACGACCGCGGACATGGACGATATCATCCATGCGTTTGAGAAAGTGGTCGAATCCATCCCCGAACTGAAGGAGCAGAGTCATGAAACGACAATCTAGCGAATCACAGGGAGTGATCGGTGTCATCCATGCACGCGGAGGTTCCAAGCGCATTCCCCTGAAGAACATCAAGATGCTCGCCGGGCGGCCACTGATTTCTTACATGGTGGAGGCCGCGGTCGAGAGCCGGTTGCTCGATCGTGTGATCGTCTCGACGGACCATCCGGAGATTGCGCGAATCGCACGCGAGTACGGGGCTGAGGTCCCATTCATGCGGCCCGCCGATTTGTCGGAAGACGTGGCCTCCGAACTGGTGACGCAGCATGCCGTGCAGTTTGTTGAGGCGCAGGGCTACCAGGTCAAGATCGCCTTGACGATGCAGCCGACCACGCCGTTTTGCACGAGCGAGGATATCGACGCCTGTATCGTCAAGATGCTGGAGACGGATCTGGACACGGTGCTGACGGTCTGTGAGGTGCATGAACGGCCTGAATGGATGTACCGCCTCAACGGCGTGCTGGCCGTGCCATTCACCGGCATCCTGGTTCAGGGCGACGCCGGGATCAGTCAAAAACTGCCGAAGCTCTACATTCCGAATGGAGCGGTCTGGGCGACGAGACGGTCGGTCCTGATGGAGCAGAATCTGATTACCGGGCCCCATAGCGGGATGGTGATCATGTCGCGGGAGCGGTCGGTCGACATCGATGAACCGGTGGATTTTGTGACAGCAGAAGCAATGGCAAGCGAACTGATGAAAGTGAGGGCCTAAATCATGGCGAAATTGATCGGCAACTATACCGTACCGGGACAGAACGCAGAGAATGCGAAGACGGGTCAGGCGGATGCGACCGAGCGCGAGAAGGCCGAAGGCGCGCATCAGGCCCAGGTGTCCGAGTTCGAGCGCCGCGCGATGGGGAAGCTCGGCGGCAGCATCGCGTTCGTCATGAAGGGCAAGAACGTGCTCTGGACAGGGGACAAGGCGGCAAGCTCAAGCAAGGGGATCGGCGATGAAAAGTAGTCTGGATCGCGCCTGCATGGATCTCGTTGCTCAAGCGACGTTTCAGAAGACGGCGGAGATCGGCTTTGCCCATGCGAAACAGAACCTGCCCTACATGACACAGACGGTCTTGGATTTGCCGCCTACCAG
>JBDSKU010000146.1:0-13576 GCA_039916745.1 Nitrospiraceae bacterium | reverse complement strand
AGGCCATGAAGTCTTCGGGAGACCCGTGCCGGCTGGTTGCAGCGAAGTAACCGGTGGTCTGATAACCCCAGGATCCATCGAACGGATGTTCGGTGATGGGGAGCAGCTCGACATGGGTATACCCCATATTCTTCATGTAAGGGATGAGATTTCCTGCAAGCTCTGAATACGTGAGCCAGCGATTCCCTTCCTCAGGGATACGCATCCAGGATCCAAGATGGGCCTCATAAATTGAGAGGGGCATGGCGAGTGGATCTTGCTGTGCCCGAGCCGCCATCCAGGCCTGGTCCTTCCAGCGGTAGGGAGCGAGCGAGTGGACAATCGAGGCGGTCTTGGGGCGCAGCTCCGATGCGACCGCATAGGGATCGGCTTTCAGGAGCGGGGCGTCATGATGGCGCGAACGGATTTCATATTTATAAAGTGTACCGTCAGTGAGGTCCGGAATGAAGAGTTCCCAGAGTCCGGTGGCTCCGCGATTTGTCATGGGATGGCGGCGGCCATCCCATTGGTTAAAGTCGCCTACGACACTGACTCGCAGGGCGTTCGGTGCCCAGACGACAAAATGAGCTCCAGCGATCCCCTGCACGGTCCGGAGATGGGCGCCCATTGTCTCGTAGGCTTTGAAGAAGGTACCCTCGGCAAAGAGATGCAGCTCAAAGTCGCTGAGAAGGGGGGGGAAGGCATAGGGATCATGCCGCTCCGAGACCTGTCCAGCATGGTCGGTGATGCGAAGACGATAAGGGCTCGGTCCGAGCGGCCCGGGAACGATCGCTTCGAACACACCGGCTTTATGGGCGCACGCCATCGGAATGGGCTGCCGATCTTGCCCATCGAGAAGCAGGGCAACATCAATGGCCTCCGGCAAGAAGCAGCGAACTGCAACAGTCTGGGAATTTCCCTGGACCATTGGATGGGGGCCAAGAATCGCGAGGGGATCCCAGTGGTGACCCTGGACGAGTTGTTCGAGTTGATCGAGTGACAAACCAGACATATACAGAGACTCCTCGGTGTGTAGGCCGTATCGTAAGAGGGCCGCGGTTGGAATGGAAGAGGAAAACGCATTGAGATGTCAGTCTAACGAGCTTCGTGTGTATGAGGGCTGATCAAGGACTCTACTTCCTGAATTGTTTGCGAGCCGAGTCTGCTCATGGGTGGTTCTATAACTGGGTACTTTCGTGATGTCGTTCGGTCCCTCGGTGATACGTAGAAAAACTATTTGGTTAGGGGTTCCGGTCAATTATGATATTGATCGTGCGTCGTATCATAGGCTTGGATGCCCCTGCCACAGATGGTCAGGCGGTGACGAAACGTCATCATTTTTGACATAGGGAATACAGAATGCGATTTCTGAAATACGCCAATGCCGACAGTTAATCCACGAGACCAGAAGGTTGTGATCATCGGCGGTGGACCGGCTGGACTTACGGCGGCATATCAGCTGTCGAAGGTCGGCGCGAAGTCCGTGGTCCTCGCCTCTGCGAAGAATACACTCCAAATAGCTCCTGCAATAAGGACGACCGATTTCACAGGGGGGGAGTAGCTGTTCCACTTTTGCTGAAGCGTTGCTGCGAATGCTGTCCAGTCCGGAGAAGGGGAGGTACGTGCTTCCAACGGCGGGCCCGTGCGCTCGACATATAAACAGGCAAGGGTGATGAGGATCGTGATTGTGGTGATCTGCACGAGTGGGGCTCCTGTGAGCACCGACAGAATGGCAGCCAGATGAAAGCTCCCGACTAGCCCGGCAGTGTAGACCAGGCCGTAGACAATGACTCGATCAGCCAATTCCTGGATTGGAAGATGTGTTGCGAGTCTGGTGACGACGGTTCGACTGAACCGATGCAACAATCCGATCGCAAGGAGGGTGCAGGTGAGGCTCAGAAGGAGAAGGGGCCAACCTGAGGGCAGCGACATTGTGGCCTAGCCTCCCGCCAGAGCCAATGTTTTCATCATGAGCTTCACCAGAATCGAGAGATAGACCTCGACAGGCCGGGCCAACAGCAGGTAATAGATGAGCGATGCGGCGCAGCACCCAATCAGAAGCCATTCTGCCAGCGCGCGCAACGAAGTCATGATCGTCTTGAGGGAAAGAATTGTGTGGCAGCGACCCAGGCAAAAGCGAGGCTACTATACAGAAAATACAGGAGATGAATTGGAACAACCGACCCCGTAAATACCGGTCCCCGGAGTCGCCAGAAGAATCCAAACAGGCCTCGATTCAACGACAGGACAAGCACGAGAGCCAGGAGGGTGCCCCAAAACATCATGGGATAGAGAAAACCGAGAGCGAGTGAGCCAAGTCCTTACCAGGTTCCAAGGGCACTGATACGCTGCGTCTGTCCAACGTTCAAGTCATTGAGCAATCCCTGCCGGGTAAGAATCAGTCGGGACCATGGAATGGCTCAACACCATACATCGGCATATATGAGCGACCTCAAGCGCCATTCTTTTAAATGCTGTGCGAGGAGCTGTTTATCGAGTGTGATACGACGGCCCCCTCGGTAGAGGCGATCGCCCAACTCGATATCTTCGATAGAAGGCCGTGAATAGGCAATCGTATCGAACATGCCGACAGACATAAAGAGGTCTTTACGGATTGCTCCGCACCCTGCCCAAAATGTGCGGGCCTGTTCGTTGGCATGCTGGTGCACATAATGATGCAGGAGATTCTTGTATTGAGAGAGGAGGTCGACGCACCGGGGTTGGTGTCATACGAGCCAAAGAGCGCGGCAAGTTCCTGGTCATCTTGAAAATGCCTGGCGATGCGAGAGAGGACGTCGTTGTGGACCACCACATCGGCATCAATAAATACGAGCATGTCGTATCTAGCATGCTGTGCGCCCATGTTCCGCGCAGCACCCGGCCCGCTCGGACCTGGACAATGAAGGATGCGGGCCTCAAACGATTGGGCGATCGCGACAGAATTATCCGTGGACCCGTTATCCACGACGATCAATTCGTAATCTTGGTAGGTCGATTGGCGTAATGCGGCGAGGCAGGTACTGGCTTCCGTTGTAGACGGGGATAATCACGGAGTGCTGAAAAGAAATGCGAGGTAAACTAGCGGTCTCGCTCATGTTCGAAGGGAGCAATGCCATAAGACGCAAGAAAAGTTTAGTAAGGATCTCTGACTCGAATAAAATACACCGAAGTGTGGCGATATGGCAGAAGAATCACCAAATAAGGAGTGGTCGCATTTTCCTGTCTGTCGGTCTGTTGCAGGCAGGCAGCCTTGAAGAGATCACTTCGTCCGCCCGTCCGACTTCACACCGGATATACAGCAGTCGTCCTGTTGCTTCGAGGCGACGTTCTCCATCAGAAGACATGATCCCTTCACCGGCTTAGCCCTATCGCGTTTCCAGGTAAATGCACGGCAGTCCTCGTCCCGCTCACAGAGGAGGGCGCACATCCCAGCGAAGAGTGAGGAGGTCCGATAGGCTTTCCCGGATCGGCTGGTATTTGTTTCCATGTTCATCGTTTGTTTGAGCGGGGCGCCGGTCACAAACGCTTTGAGCACCGCGACGACAATGTGTGTGGAGATCATCCGTGACATCACGCCGTCGGCGCTGCCGGTCGATTGGAAGGTGCGACCGTCTGGCAGAAGCAGGAGCAGATGCGTCAGTGGAGGAGCGGCTTCATCGGGAACGGCCAGGGCAAGAGGCTGTTCTAATTCTTCCTCATGCCGTCCCGTCGTGGCAGAAATCACCACGGCTGTTCGATTCGTGGCTTTCAATTGAAGGGCCTGCGATTCCTGCGACTCAACCACATATTCGCCAGGCGGGAGAAGAATTGGGTCCCCGGACGGCGTTGGAAAATGCAGAGGCCGTTCGAGTCGAACCGTGGTCAGCAGCGTCCCGGTTCCATCCGCAGTCGCCAGAGCAGCAGAGGGCAGACTCAACAGGAAACCGAGCAGGATCGTACCCCACAGAGATCGCATCGTGACCGTTCTCGACAGATCTGCAGAATCGTGAGGACATATTCCCCATACGGCTTCGCCTGGCATCTGAACTCGGATCATCATGGCTGTCGTTCCTCTGAATCTGAGTGCGGTGGTCTAGAAGATATGGTGCCCACTGTGGCTGCTTCTCCGCTCATAGTGGGAGTGGGTTGGAAGGTCGGCATGTGTTCCCCCATCGACTATGGAGTAAAGACTCCGGAGGGATGTTTACAGTAGCGATCGTTTTGATCGCATGGACAAGGTCCTTTTTTGTAGAGCCAGGCAGAAGCCATCTCTTTCCATCGAGTTTGACCAAGGCCAGGGATTCGGTCGGCTGCCCACATGATGCGATTGTCGCGCAGCATGTGCTCTTCAGTCGTTGTGGATAAGGCAACGTTAAAACTCTCGTGAATGGTGTTGCAGATCTGGATAGGCGGCCGTTCAAAACTGAAATGGGGACCCGGTGCGGCCCAATTGTTTGTAAAGCCGGTCGCCGCGGCATGGCAGGTCTGGCATAGGGGGATGCTCACTGTTCCGATCGACGAGGGTGGAACTTGTTCCCGTGTAAACCGGCCCAATTGAATGTGGCGCAGATAGTTATCGTTTTCACGATGCATCTGATGGCAATTGAGACATTTCGACTGCTGTGTCACGTGAAAGAGGGCCTCAAAAGAACCGTCTGTCACGGGAATCTGCAGGCGTCTGGCCTGCTGCTGATACATGCAACCTACGGTTGCATTGCACGCGGCTACCGTCCAGTGGAGTGTTTGGCCTAAGAACGTAGACAAATTTTGGAGGACGGTGAACGTGCTGGTGTTTTGCGCACGCGCGACGAACGTGGACGGTTGGATACCTGGCTGGGTGGGGCACGCCACTCCCGGCTTGAAAAGACAGACCAGAAAGTAATCGACTCCTTGCTGATTACCGTAGTTCCAATTGAATGAAGGCTGGGCGAGGAGCTGCTGCCGATCTGTTGTCGCAAGGGCGGTGTTGTCCACCGGCAATGTGAGCGTGGGGGCCGGGAGCATCCAGGTGAGAGGTCGTAGATCGGAAGTCCTACAGGTTTCTATTTGTGCGAGCCGATTCAGTGTGGCCGGTCCGGTATAGGAGATACAGGTCGTCACCGACCAGTGCAGTTGCTTGCCCTGAAATTGATAGGGGAGCGTGATGGTATGAAAATACGGTGCAGGACCTGCTTCTCCCGGTGGCGGCTGGAAGCCGGGGGCTCCCGGCCGTGGGCCCAGTCCTACTTGTGGTTGGAGCAGCGGTTCGCGGAGCGGGACTCCCACGGAATGGAAGAGTACGGCAGTTGGGTCAGGGCAGGGTTGGTTCGCGTCGCTCACGCAGATTTCATAACGTGAGGGGGTTGGTTGGCCAGGGCCCATCTGCCATTGGATGCGCAGCGTGGGATTGGTGAATACCGCTCCCTGAGGCGGATTGATGGGAATGGGGGCCATCAGCGTAGTTCCCCCAGGCGGCTGCAATGTCATCGCTCGATTGATTTGCGCTGAGTTGAGGGGAGTGCGCGAGAAATCGACGGCGCGTGAGCGCACGCTGCGTGAGTTTCCCTGGGCGTCGAGAGCCGTCTGATTCGGCAACAGAAGCAGGAGATGGGGCTCATCCTCGCTTGTGATCATGAACAATGCCGTTGGTGATCCTATCGTCTCGGTATGAGTCGTGGCCGTCGCGTGAATGACAAGAGCCGGCCCATTCAGGGATGGAGTGAGGACCAGGTGCGATGTGTCTGATGACGTGAGGCGATAGGTGCCGGCAGGGGCTGGCACAGTCGTACCGTCCGGTGCTGAGAAATGGATGGCGTTGGGCAATTCGATCAGGGAATGGTCGAGAGGTTCAGCTGCCGATCCCATCGAAGAACACAGTAGGGTGAAGGCGCTGATCACACGTAATAACATAATGTTGGGCATGTTCCATTCCTTCTTCGAAGCGGACCGATTATTTACCCGCTGAGTAGGTCGCACGCTCTGCCGTTGTGGTCGTCTGGATAGGTCCCTTACCGTCCGATATTTCCGGCAAGCTCTTCCTGTGTACTCTTCCTCTTGGCAGAAATGCAGCAGGAGTTTCCAGTCTGAGCCGGCACCGCTTGTTTGAGATAGCATTGTCCAGCCGAAGCGCCAGCTGGCGGTTTTACAAATGTGAAGGCCTGACAGGCGCCATCGGCGGAACAGATCGCTCGACAGGCTTCAGGGCTGACCGTGGTCCGCTGCCCGTAGTCGTTGCCGGGACGATTCGCGTTGTACTCCAAATGGAAATGCTCATGTTGGGCCGCCGCCACCGCAGTGGTAAGGGCTAGCATCGTCTGACGATTGGAGATGACCGACTGGAGTTCTATCATCGAGATTTCGCTGCCGCCTGACGATGCCATACCTGGGTTACCAGAGGCCCCGGCCCCAACGCGATAGTTTGAAGATACCTGTGATTGGCCTGCTGGAGGTTGTTGGCCTGTTGCCCCGTTGCCGAATTGCACCTGACCGGTTGCCTGATCGAGCTGATAGGCCAATTGATAGTGGCGTCGTGTCCTCACGATGTCTCGTGTGCGCAGGCCGCTCAGGGAACCGCGTGCGTCTAATGCCGTGCCATCTGGCATGAGGAGGATTATGTCACGCGCATCATCGTTCAAGGCCAGGATCAGAGGAAAGGGGGCGGATACCTCGAGGTCATGCGTGCCGGTGTCTGCCGCGAGGAGCAACGGCGATCCGCCTTTGTTAGGCACAAGCCGAAGCTGCGAATCCGCCATCTGCTCGACCAGATACGCATCCGGTGCCGCAAGGACCGGCGCGCCGTCCGGAGCAGAGAAATGTACAGTTTTGTCGAGTTCAATCGTGGTCTGCGAGCGATCGGCGTTGAGGGGAGGGTGGAGGGGTTCGTGCATCGCGCAGGCGGACAGCCCTAGGGATAGAAGAATGGCCAGTTGCGATATTGTGCTTCCAGTCATGAACTGATGTGCCCATGAAGACGTTGAAGAGCCATGCCCCGAGATGGTTGCTGTCCTGACGCAACTATTCCCTATTCCTGTCATGACTGTCTCCCTTCTACTGCGGCTGCGTCGAACATAATCACTTGGATAGAGCGGACATGCCGTGAGGAGAGATTGCCCGTATGCATCGGCTCCACAGATGTGGATTGCCGGGTCTTAGGAGGGTAGTCGTCATGGCGTCGCTCCTTGAGGTGAGAATCAGCTGCGTTCATCCGTGGAGCGGGCATAATCGATCGACGGACGCAGGGACGTGAATGTCTGGCATAGGGTCAAGCCGGATCGCAGCAGTGAGGTATGTTTGATCGTCATCATACAGATGACGGCCTGGTTCCTACATTTCCATTCTCAGTCCGAACATGCCGGCGTAGTTATTGAACTGGTTGTTTCCGACCATTGCGCGAAAGTTCACGAACGGCTGCCAGCCATTGGGCAAAACCATCATGAGCCCGGTCCCGACGTTGAAATAGTTTCTGGCAGGAACGTCGTTCTGGAATCGAAACTTGGTGGGGGTTGGATTGAGGTCTTGAACATACTGTACATTCAGGAAGCGCTGGGAATTGGCGAATTCATGGATGTAATCGGCATTGACTTGCGGTACCAGCACGCCCATCCCCGTATTGATCGCCGCCTGTCCCTGCATTCCGAGTATGCTTTGGAGGGAGTTGACATATTGGTCGTCATATCTGAGTTCGAGGCCGGTTGATCCATGTTCATCATAATTGTGGATGTGTGTGTGGCTGTAGTTGATCCCGACACGAGGCCCTACGGTGAACATCCCGATGGGATGGTCATAACCAGTCATCATGCCCATCCTGAAAATATCGCCGTTCGAATTGCTGGATGAAAAGCCTGCCACAGCAATATTTGACAAGGTCAAACTGTTTCGCCGATCGACCAGATAGCTGTTGCGCCCATATCCTCCGGTCATCTGGATGAAAGTGCGATCGGTTGGGAGGTACTGGCCGAAAAACGTCCAGTCGGAACCGTTGGTACTGAAGTTTCCGCCTTGCCGAAAATCCCCGGTTGTATTCGAGTATGAATACGCTAGCCCGGCGGTAAACCGTCTGGAGACACGATAATCACCGCCTACCGTGAATCCCAGGATGGATGATCGGTAGCCTTCTTGGAAATTTCCATCATTGCGGCTTAGCGATTCAACCAGGCCTGAGGCAAACAGGCCCAGCCCCTTCCATCGTTCGCTGCTCATTCCGAACATTCCGCCGGACTGCCCCCCCATCGGTTGGGAAGGAGAGGTCATCCCCATGCCTCCAAACAGACCGGGCATGAGTACTCCGAAGGGATTTGCCATCATCGTAGACGCATGCTTCTGCTCGGAAGACTGATCCTCATTCCTGGTCTCGTCCAGACGTTGCAAAATTGAACGGTTCAAAATTGAAGCTGTCGAAGCTTGGACAGAGGCAGCTCCGCCGCCACCGGCCCCTTGGGCAGTTCCGCCTGCAGCACAGATCGCATTGAGGTTAGCCCCATAGGGGCCCCCCGAGAGGCCTGCGCAATTTCCTGCCAGCAAGGCCCGATTCTGTTGATTCAGCGTCTGTGCATAGGCAGGGACCTGCACGAGAAAAATGGCTGCCAGTACGAGTAGCGCTCGTTTCACCCATCTCATCACGCTCATCCCTCCTTGTCCCGATGCTTGATCAGTCCGCAACATGTCTTACCCCAGCGATGTGGCTGTCGGTTTGTTAGTGAGTCGCTCGATATTCTGAAGTGGTTCAGGTATTCGTCCGGTAGTCTTTTCCTCAAAGACCACTTGGCGCGGCGGCCCATTATAGGTAGACTGTCAGCCGCCTGCAACGGGGATATTGCCCATGGTCGCCGGAACGGGCCTCTACGGTGAACATATCCGGATCGCCCTACGACAGATAGGTAACGGACGCAGTGAGGCAATATCAGAGATGAGTACAGCATTTAAAGGCATTCGCATCTTCTCCCTTATGGCAGCGACTCTTATCGTTGTGCTATCGGGCTGCGTCTCAGATTCGCCGCCCGTCGATTCGGTCACTGCTGTGACTGGAGCGGTGAATGCGCCGGGCAGCCCGGACGCATATGACGTGGTCGACTGTCTCCTGCCTGGTCAAATCCGCCAGCTCGGCACGAAGGCGACCTATGTGACTGAGCGCCGTCCGGTACGCACGACGAAAGAGGATTGTGTCATTCGCGGAGGAGAGTATCTGTCGGGAGATCGTGCCGACTATGGTATCTCCCTCAAGATTTGGCAGGCTGAAGCTCAGAAGGGATCGGCGGAAGCCCAATACTACACCGCCACCTTGTACGAAAAAGGAGCAGCTGGGCAATCAGACTATGGCCAGGCAGCTGAGTGGTATCGCAAGGCTGCCGAGCAGAACGACAAGCGCGCGGCCATCGGTCTCGGTCGCTTATATGAACAGGGTCTGGGGGTGCAGAAAGATCCGGCACAAGCCTTCAAGTGGTTCGCACAAGCGTCCGGCTTGAACGAAGGCGCGTTGTCCCTCCTTACCAACAAGCAAGTTCCCGATGCCAAGGCCACGAAACGCATCCGCGAATTGGAGCAGGCGCTTGCCGGGAAGGATCAAGAAATTAAGCAATTGGGCGGCGAGCTGCGGGATGTCAATAAGGCGGTTGCCACTCTACAGAACACTGTGAAGGAACGAACGAGTCAAGCAGAGCAAGAGCGTGCAAGGCTCAAGCAGAATGAGCGGCAGTACCAGGCGCTGCTGGCTGACCTTACCGTTCTCCGCGCACAGCCGGACAAGACTCAGCAGACCGCCGCGCTCGCACAGCAGATTCAGAAACTTCAGGCCGTGATCACCCTCGAAAGAGATCAGCTGGCAAGCCGCAATACCGAGATTGTCCAACTGCAAGCTCGTATCGCCACCCTTGAGAAAAATGCCGAACGCATTCAAGTCCTCGAACAAACGGTCGCCCGCCGTGACAGCGAAGCGCAGATCCTGCGAGAACAGGTTGCCGCAGCAAACCAGGAGCTTAAACGACTGGACAACCAACTCCAGGAACGGCAACGATTAGCAGCCGACGAGCGACGCAAGAGTCAGGACGCCGATCAGCGCTACCAGGCCGCGCAGGCACAGATGGAAGAACTCCGCGCGAAGCCTGATCAGTCCGCAGCCCTGGCCACATACGAAGCGACGGTCAAGAAGCTCCAGGATGAAATGGGCCGGGCGAGGAGAGAACTCGACGACCAGAATACAGGCGTCGTGCAACTCCAGCGCAAAATTGCCTTGCTTGAGGCCGACGCAGAGAAACAGGCCAAGGAACTTCACGTCGTGTCCGTCAGCGATCTCGGCTTTGACGGCCCCTCGCTGGAAATCATCGATCCACCGTTCGCCAAGACCCGCGGCATCCAGGTGACCAAGGACGAGCTGGCCATTCCCGTCGGCGCCCGTCGTTCCGTCACGGGCCGCGTGTTGGCGCCGGCAGGGCTCCGGACGTTGACGGTGAACGGGGAGAGTATGAAGGCTAACGAAGACGGGGTGTTCACCGCCATTCTCCCGGCCCTTCGATCAGGCACCGATGAAATAGCCGTCCAGATTCTTGCGGTGGATATGCAGAACAAACGCGCGGCACTGAAGTTCCTGTTGAAGGCGCGAGGATCCATGCCGATCAGGACTCGGGCGCCGAAGCAGGACGCGTCAGGATTCGGACGGTATCATGCGCTGGTGATCGGCAACGACCATTACAAGCATTGGCCGGAGTTGATGAACGCCATCTCCGACGCCACCGCCATTGCCAAAGTTCTCAAGGAACAGTATGGATTCCAGGTCACGCTGCTGAAGGATGCGAGCCGCGCCCAGATCATGAAGGCGCTCAATCAATACCGGAAGGTGCTCACGGAGAAAGACAATCTGCTCATCTACTATGCAGGCCACGGTCACCTGGAACAAGGGATCGATCGCGGCTACTGGATTCCGGTGGACGCGGAAACCAACGACAATTCCGAATGGGTTCTCCTGCCCGCCGTGACCGACATGCTGCAGTTGATCTCTGCGAAACACGTGATGGTGGTGGCGGATTCTTGTTTCGGCGGCAAGTTGACGAGAAGTTCATTGGCGCAGTTGAAGCCGGGCCTGACCGACGACGAACGGTTTGACCTCTTGAAAACCCTGGCACAAAACCGCGTGCGCACCGCCATGACCTCTGGCGGTGTGAAGCCGGTCCTCGACGCGGGAGGCAGTGGGCATTCGGTCTTCGCTGATGCCTTTCTTGGGGTGTTGGAAGAGAACACCACTGTGCTGGAGGCCGAACGATTGTTTTGGGCCGTGCGCACCCGCGTCGTCAGCACGTCCCAAAAAATGAACGCCGAGCAAATTCCTACCTACGATCCCATCCACATGGCAGGGCATGAAAGTCTCGGCGACTTTATCTTCGTCCCGCAGGCGTTGTAGCGAGCGTTGCTTTCGCTTATCTTGAGGGCTGCAATTTTGCGAGAAACTGCTTCGAACCTTTCTCAATCAACTCCGACTTACCTGGTGAGAATAGTCAGGAAATTTTCCGCATGGCCTGGCTGGCATGCGATCTCTGGTGCATGGTTGGGTCTACGGATGGAGGATGTGATGAGAGACGAATGGATCGGCTCATATTGGAAGCGGCGGGGAGTCATCGTGGCGTTTGTCCTGTTCGCGCCGCTTGGCCAGGCCGCATATGGCGAACAGACCGTACCCCCTGGGTCCGGACCGGCTACGAGCGCGTTGACGGTTCAGGCCCCGACCATGGCAGAACCTACACCATCGGTAATTCACCTGGACCGCCCCGTGCATTTCATGAGCCCAGAAGGTGGACCTCTGGTTATTCCGACCGGAACATATCGGGTGAACGCCACGGGCGCCACAACCATACAACTGGTTTCCGAAGACGGAGGCGCCTTCCTGATCGAGGCGCTCGCGATGCACCATCCGGATACGGTTGCCGAGCCTGTGGCCCTGTCCATTCCCGCGAAGGAGGATAGCCACCATGTTGTACTCCTCCTTCCCCACGGGCAAGGATTGGACGCCGTCGGTTCGTACAGCGAGATTCGGTCACGCGGATGGGATCCGACACCCGTATTGTTTGAGTTGGTTGAGAAGGCCTTCGCACAAAAGGAGAAGCCTATCAGGAAGGAAGAAAAGAAGGGCGGCCATTAACCACTCGAATCTATGTTCCTCTCCATGATCGGGCATGCGAGAATGAGGACTCGCGTGCCCGCACCGCCAGTCAACGCATCCGCAACGATCATCGATTCCGCTACGTCTTCTACACGAGAACGTCTCGTTCAATCCGCGTGAACTAATCCGCTGCTCGCTTCGACCTACAGGCCAGACAACCTGTCTCAATTGCAGTGCCCGGGGCACTAAGCCATTGGAAGCTGAGACCGTGACTGTTTTTCCTTCACGCACGAGATGATCGATGCAGATTCTCTATTTCGACAAGCATGCGATCCTACCAGTCGACTCGTTCCATCTCATGCTTCTGCACAGCGGGTGGCATGTGGTGGCCAATGGATATCTCTGTCGAGTGACCGATGTAGAAGAAGGCCGGCGGGTGATGGCCACATTCCAGAGGCCACAAGAGCATGACGATTCGCTGCGTTGACAAGCCAGGAGGCGGCTTCTACACTTCCGCGCAAATGCGCATGAACCTTCTGCGTCACAGGACCGACCAATGGACAATGTCTTGTCTCAGGGTGCCCATCCATCTTGGCCTTCCGACAGGTGGGCTCTGAGGCATGATCGAAGATTGTCCCACTATCCAGGAAGCATCGACCGATGAGATTCCGACACATCATGTATGCGGAGCTTTGTGCCGTTACCTTTGCGTTTGCAAGCGCGTCGACGCTTCATGCCTTCAACATCCTGGATTGCTCATTCAACTTCGGCGACAACCCGGAGGCTTGCATCAACGGCGCGGCCACGATAGGTAGAGACAGTAGGTACCATATTTGAACGATAACGTGGACAACAAGACAATAGGAGGAACCCATCATGGATGACGCAACGTTAAAGAACGCCACCTCAGAATCCGACGGCCCGTCACGGCGAGATTTTCTGACCAGGGCCGGACTCTTCGCGGGGGGTATGGCCCTTCTCAGTGTACCAGGACTCAGGCCAGAGCCTGTCGCCGAGGCAGCAGTAGATTCAAGAAGCTTTGCCGCCGGGTCATCCGCGCTCGAACTGGATGGCCAGTTTGTTGATGTTCTCAAGTCGGTTGAGGGCGGCTTTCCCAGAGCCGAGGTCGTCACAATGCCCATCGGCCCTGGACAAATTTCAAAGAAAAGCCTCGGCCAGCTGAAGTTTCAAGACATTGCCATCCTATGCGATCCGGTCATGCCGAAACCGCTCTTCGACTGGGTTACCGCATCGCTTACTCTGTCGCACGTCAGGAAGAACGGAGCGATTATCACAACTGATTTCAACCGCGCGGAACAGAGCCGTCTCCAATTCAACAATGCCCTGATCACAGAATTCGGCATTCCCACCTGCGACGGCGCATCAAAAGACCCGGGGTTCCTCACCGTCAAATTTGCACCGGAAATCACGATGCCACAGGCAGGCAAAGGAACCATTCTGCCGGCAGTTGGTGCAAAGCAAAAGTCCTGGTCGCCGTCGAATTTCCGCCTCACGATCCCCGGTCTCGACTGCAGTAAGGTCAGCAAGATTGAG
>JBDSKU010000145.1:0-3838 GCA_039916745.1 Nitrospiraceae bacterium | reverse complement strand
CTCGTCCGCGAAGAGCCCATCCTTCCATGCCTGCGCCGCGAGCCTGTGCGACCGAATGGAAAACTGGTCTTGGTCCGCGCGAGTAATGCCAAGAGTCGGGTCTTTAGCAATACTTTCCGCGGTAAGTCCCATAGTGAGGTCACACATCGGATCCGTGAGACCCAGCATCAGGCCAACGCGCGGGGGATATTTCTTGAGGTGAAGGAGTGGAGGAATGAGGGCAAGAGCCCCGGCGGCACGATCCCAAGCAGTTCCAGCCTTCGCATATTGCAGAAGCAGGTGGGCAACCGTGTGATGGTAGGCGACCGGGATCCGGCTCATGGCCTCCATGCCGATGACGAGCACCGTATCGGCGTCACCGCTCCTGATCCGCAAGCCCGCATAGTAGAGTGCCGTCACTCCGGAGCCGCAGTTTTTTCCGGCTACCGTATCTGCGGGGATCGTGACGGGAAGGCCACCGGTGACTGCTGCAATCCGAGTGGGGTTTACTGCGTGGGCGGGCGTCGCGACGTTGCTTCCCAAGACGCAATCAATCGTCTCGAGAGGGAGATTCCAGCGGTGGCACCGTGTGATCATTTCGCTGACGACCCAGGCGCCAAGTACCTCCGCATCCGTCTCGCGAAAGTCCGTTCCTTCCTTGCAGAAGGGAGTGCGGAATCCGTCAACGATGACGACATTACGCATGGTGCATTCTCCGTCCGAAATTCGGAGTGAAGAACCCTCACATGCCGATGCGCTCAGACGCCCCCTGGTCCCGGTTACATCCTACCACGCCGCAGCATGACTGGTTCGTCTCGTCTCTGGCGTAAGAGTGCTACATAAGAGAGGGTCTGGTTGGAGCAATTCCGGGACAAACATGGTGCAGGGAGTGATAAGGTTAAGCCATGAGACGAGCGACAGCACCCTGAATTGCTTGCTAGGGACGTGCCGCACATGAGTAACCAGAATGTGTTTCAAGGGTCTGAGGTGGTGGCAGAGACTGCCCGTGATACGGCTGCTTATTCCGGGTTTCTTGCTGGGCTCTTTGAAGCCGATGTCAGCTGGGACCTCTTTACGTCAATCGGCATTCCACAGACGAGCCCGGCTGCCCTCAATTTTCTGGAGCAGTTCAAGACCGCTCTGCTACCCCTGGATTCTGAGCGAGTGGACAGTGAGGGGGAGTTACCTGAACCGGTCTTGAAAACATTGGCTGAGATCGGCGCGTTTGGCATCAAGATCCCCCATCGCTTCGGCGGGCTGGAGTTGACCCAATCTGAGTACCAGAAAGTTGCCGCTCTGTGTGGAAGCGTTGACACGTCGCTGACGGTGCTGTTGTCAGCCGCTCAATCGATCGGCGTCCCTGAACCATTGCGACTGTTTGGAACAGAAGAACAGAAGGCTGCGTATCTTCCGCGGCTTGCACGGGGAGAAATTTCCGGGTTCGCACTCACGGAACGACATGTCGGCTGCGACATTTCAAAGGTGGAGACCTATGCCGTCCGCGTCATAGATCACGGGACGACCGTCGCGTATCGCATTACGGGAGAAAAGTTTTTCATTACGAATTCTGCCAAACAGCATGGCGAGTTTCTGTCTTCTATGCTGGTCGTCATCGCACGAATCGTCGATCGCCCAGAGGAGCTTCACGACCCCCAGGCGCAGAAGCGATACGGGGCGTTCATCGTTGAAACCCAATGGCCAGGTTGCTCCGTTACCCGGCTGCGCTTCGAGGGCGTGAGAGGGATTTACAACGGCGCCCCGACATTCAATGAGGTCTATGTTCCGATTGAAAACCGATTGGGGACTGAAGAAGACGGCCTGAGGATTGCGCTGGCGACGCTTACCGTTGGCCGCCTCACACTCCCCGCGGCTTGCTTGGGAGGGCTTAAGCAATGTCTCTCCGTGATGCGCTGGTGGGGGCGCACACGCGTTCAGTGGAACAAGCCGATCGGCGAACATACGCTGATCGGCGAAAAAATCTGCCGTGCCGCGGCTTATACGCTGGCGCTCGACGCCGTGATGGCTTTCTGCGGAGCCTGGGCGAACAAGAAGGGCGACCTCCGGCTGGAGTCGGCCGCCGCCAAAATCATCGGAAGTGAGTGGCACTGGGAAGTGGTCAATGACTTGTTTCAAGTGCGCGGGGGACGGAGCTTCATGACCGTTGAGTCGCAGCGTACGATCGGCGAACGTGACATCCCGGTCATGCGCATGCTTCGCGACGCCCGCATTAATCTGGTGTGGGAGGGAACGAGTGAGATTCTGCGTATCTGGATGGCGCGGGAGGCTCTCGCGCCTTATATCGAGAAGGGGATCGCGTTTCTTCAAGGGTCACCGACAGACAAGATGGCGGCACCGCTGTACTACGCGCGCATGGCGCTTCGCTCTTGTTTCCCTATGCCGAACCACATAGGCACTTCTGCGATGTTCGGGCAAGACTATGCCCGGTGGGTTCGTTTTATCGAGGCATCTTCTCGCCGTTTGACACGATCGACGCTCGCTGCAACGCTCCGCCATCGCCAGGGTTTGCACAATAAGCAACTTCTCCTGAAGGAAATCGTCGACGACAGCCTTGCGCTCTTTCCGATGGCCGCGATCATCTGGTATGCCTCTCAACCGGAAATGCGGACTAAGCCAGGTATTTCCGAGCTTGTCACCTATTTCTGCAGGGAGATGGAGGATCGTCTACATCCTCTTCCTTCATCGGTAAACAGAATCCGCGGACACAAGAAAGACACCTCCGTCTATCGCCTGTCGAAGGCAATCATGAGCGGCGAGTATGCTTGGCTTGAGGAAGGGATTATACCGTTGGTGAAGACATGACAGACTGGCGCATGGTGAATGGCGCAAGCTAATGGGTATCGTGAGCAGAGTCGCAGCGATAAATCCCGTGAATATGAAACAGCAAGCGGTCATCGTCAGCGCCGTGCGAACACCGATGGGGAGCTTCAACGGTCTGTTCGGCTCAATACCCGCAACCAAGTTAGGCAGCATTGCCATCGCAGAAGCACTAAGGCGGATTGATGTTCAGAAAGAATGCGTAGACGATGTGTATATGGGTTGTGTCCTCAGTGCCGGACTCGGTCAAGCGCCGGCTCGACAGGCCTCGATCGGAGCCGGAATTCCCAATACGGTTGGCGCCACGACCGTTAATAAGGTCTGCGGGTCCAGCCTCAAAACCTTGATCATGGCCGTTCAAGCCATTGCCCTTGGAGAAGCCAGAATCGTTGTGGCGGGCGGTATGGAAAACATGACGCGCGCACCCTATCTGTTGGAGAAGGCGCGGCAGGGGTATCGCGTGGGACATGCGGAGTTGGTAGACAGTGTGATCAAGGACGGCCTCTGGGACGTCTATAATAATTTTCATATGGGCGATGGCGGCGAACTCTGTGCGGCCAAGTACGGGCTGACGAGAGGAGAGGTTGACGACTTTGCGTTGGAAAGTTATCGCCGAGCCCAGGGTGCCATATCGTCCGGGACGTTCAAGCGGGAAATCGTTCCGGTCGATGTACCGAAACAAAAAGGCGCACCGTTGGTCGTCACAGACGATGAAGAACCGAACCGTGTCGATCTGAGCAAGATGCGCGCACTCAAGCCGGCGTTTAGAGAAGACGGTGTCCTGACCGTGGGGAATTCTCCCTCCTGCAACGATGGGGCGGCAGCGTTGGTGGTCATGGCTGAAGAGGAGGCCGCGCATCGCGGGCTCGTGCCGATGGCGCGCATCATCGGCTATGCAGGCGCGGCGCTCGCGCCTGAGTGGTTTACGATGGCTCCAGTCGAGGCGATTAAGTTGGTGCTCAAGAAGACTGCTCTTTCAATGCGCGACATCGACTTGTTTGAGATCAATGAAGCCTTCTCCGCC
>JBDSKU010000144.1:0-7934 GCA_039916745.1 Nitrospiraceae bacterium | reverse complement strand
GCCCAAGCCTTGGGCCGCGACCTGCGTGAGACGGCCGGTTGGTATTTCCCTGCTAGATTTGCATGGGGAGAGGACCGGTCACAGAAATTCCATTGTGCTTTCCGCGTACCTCGGTCAGGGCGTCGAGCGGCGTCACAATCACGACGGCAGACTGGATGAAAGTGAATAGGCCGGTCGTTCCTTTTCTATCCGGCCGCGCCTGCCGGCTCGTTCGCTCATGTATCCTTAAATGGAATCACCATGGTTCAGACCCCGGCTCTCATCAATAATGAATCGCTAGTTCTTCGGGTTGGTAGGCCAGGACGAGGGGCCGCTCTTCGCTCACCGTGCGAATTTGATAATTCCGGCCATTTTGATGGAGCGCAATCAAGTTCTTTCGGCTCAACCGGTCGACGGCGAGGAACAATTGTGCATAACTGAAGTCTTGGCGCCCGGTGATGAGGTCGTCCATCATGACCATCCGATATCGTTGAAGCATGCACAGAACGGCCTCGTCCGCATCCGAATATTCTAGGGCCATAGTCTACCCTCCTGTTTTCTATGCACCAACCCGCTCCATTGCGTGTTGGGATTTCCACTCCACGCCCTGCCCCACTGCTAAGGCCAGCATACTCAAGAGCACACCAGGGTCAGATGACTTCCGAACCCAGGCAAAGGCTTGCCGGACTTCAGGCGGGCCGCTCGTGTCCCACTCTATCCCCGAAAAAAGAATCACCGGAACCTCGGGCCAGGCCATTTGTGATTGCCGGATGAGATCAAGTCCGTCGAGGCAAGGCATGTGGTCGTCGGTCACCACCGCATCAAAGTGACGTTGTTGCATCTCCCCTAACGCCTGGACACCATCACCGACCTGCACCACGGTAAAGCCCTCCTGTGCTAATACCTCTGTGAGCACCAGTCGCATCGTCTCTATATCGTCGACAACCAATACATATTTTCCATCGCCAATCATGGAGCCCTCCATTCCGGTCTTGTGGTTTCAGGCTTCTCCCCAGGGATCGCCTCTACATCCTCACGCAACAAACTCGCATGGACCGGGCCTTCACTGTCATCACCGCAATGACAATGCCGGCCCTCGATCATAGCTAGGCCACAAACGAATGCCTGCATCGCATCCCCAAGCTCAGCTGCCGACATTCCTCCGCAGCGCAGACAACTCATTTTTGGTTCTCCCTGTTATCTGATCGTCGCCGGTACCCGTGAAGTGCCGACGGCTTCCTTGTCTGACCCGTCGCAGCGTTTCAGAGGCCATGTTCGTCGATGGCTCATGACCTGAAGTAGACAGCAAAGCCCAATCGGAAAGGATAAGACTCACGCCTTCCTGTCTGTAAGAATTGGCCGTTGCCATCTGTCAGAATTATCTGACAGAGAAGCGGGTGAGCAGGGATGGACGACAGGTTTATATGGCGAAGGATAGGGAACTATCGGGGAAAGTCACAGGGCGATCAGTTGTGGGGTCACTCAACGAGGTGCTGTTGCACAGCATAGCGAGCCAAGTCCGCATTCGATTTGAGATTCAGCTTTGTCAGGATGCGGGAGCGGTACGTACTGATGGTTTTGACGCTGAGCGCGAGTTGATCGGAAATGTCCGTAATCGTGCGTCCCGCAGCGATCAACCCAAACACCTGGTATTCACGATCAGACAGGGAGCTGTGGAGTGGCTGTTCGCTGTCGCCATGCTGCTGAAGGTGCGCCGCCAAGAGTTCAGCCGCTTTGGGGGTGATGTATCTCCCTCCCTTCCAGATGGTTTTAATGGCATGTACCAATTCCTGCGGGGCACTTTCCTTCGTCAGGTACCCTGCGCCTCCGGCTCGTAACACCCGCACGGCAAACTGGTCCTCGGGATGCATGCTCAACACCAACACGGGAAGGCTCGGGTGGAGCCGTTTCAACTCATGTAACCCTTCCAGGCCGCCACGCCCCGGCATGGTCAGATCTAGCACGACCACGTCCCAGCGCTGTTTCTGAGCCTGCTCAAGCAGCTCGGGGACATTCGAGGCTTCGCCGATTACGGCCCCGGGGAATTCATCGACGAGAATCTGGACGAGGCCGCGGCGCAGGTACGGGTGATCGTCGGCAAGAAGAATGTTAATCATCAGTGGTCCGATACAGTGGGATCTTGACGGTGACCGTTGTTCCCGTTCCCGCTGTGCCCTGAATAGTGAAGTCACCGCCCTGCTGTTGGGCGCGTAGGCGCATCCCCAACAGCCCGAATGCTTGCGGGCCGGACTGCTCCGCATTCGTAATGCCGCTGCCGTTATCTTTTACTTGCAAGGTTGCCTGCTCACCAGATTGCTCCAATCTAATGTGGACGTGGGTGGCGTGCGCATGCCGCGCCACGTTGGTTAAGATCTCTTGAAGGATACGGAACAGCGCAGTCGATTGCTCAGGCCCCAACACCATGTTGTGAGGCCAGATGGTGGTTTCACATGCAATCCCGGTCCGATGATGAAACTCTCGCGCCTGCCATTCGACCGCAGCCTCCAAGCCGAGTTCGTCCAAGACGCCGGGCCTCAAGGTCGTCGCGATATCACGCACCGATTGAATGGTCGAATCAAGAAGTTCTAGTGCCGAATCCAGTCTTGCAAGCACCGGGCGCTGGACCGGTTCAATCGATTCGGTGATCCGCTTGTGTACCCATGCCACATCGAGTTTCAATCCCGTCAACGCTTGCCCCAACACATCGTGAACTTCCAGTGCAATTCTCGTTCGTTCCTCTTCGCGTATCGATTCCAGCCGCATCGCGAGCGCTGCGAGTTGATTGCGAGAATTAAGCAACGCCTCTTGCACGCGCTTCCGATCGGTAATATCCATTGAATATCCGATGATGCCGATTGGAGTATCGGTATCATCCCTCAGCAATGCAAGGGAGAGCTGGGCAAAGCGCAAGTCTCCGGATTTAGTCAGCCTGCGAACTTCGACCTGGTGAGTTCCTTTGGCCTTTACAGGGGCGAGGACCTCACGTTCGACGAACGCACGGTCTTCCATCGGGTAGACGAATGAAATGTGCTTGCCGATCGCCTCTTCCGCCGGATATCCGAGCAACTGTACCGCTCCTTTATTCCAGCCTGTCACGCAGCCGCTCATATCGACTGAAATAACCGTCTCCTGGATCTGCTCGATGATGTTGGCCTGCCTTCTGATCACCTCATCGACTTGTCTTTGCGCGGTGACGTCGGTCCAGAGTCCAACGATTTCCTGCGGGGTTCCATCCGATCGCCGACTCAACATGGCCTCGTTTCGAAACCACCGATACTCGCCTCTGCGTGTTTGCCAGCGGTATTCCAGTGCTAATGCGCCCTCGTGAGGAAGTTTGTCAAACTCCAACAGGATTCTCTCCCGGTCTTGGGGATGAAGCCGTACGGCCCAGAGGGATGAGTCATCCAGGAAACACTGTGGAGCATAACCGGTCAGCCTCTCAATGTTCTCGCTGACCCATAATGCGCCATAGTCCCCCTCGGGCTTTGCAGAGTACATCACCACAGGTAAGGTGCGCAAAATCAATGCTTGGCGGGCTCTGCCGGCAAGCACGTCGCGTTCCGCCCGCCTGCGCTTGGAGAGGTCGTAAAAGATCAGGATTCCGCCACCAATGGCAAGTAGAATGGTCAAGCAGGTTCCGCCGACAATGAATGCCAGCGTGAACGAGGCTGCCTTGTCTGCCTGCCTCGACCAGTTGGTCAACAGGACTTGTTCCTGTTTCCGCATCTCACCGAGCACGGACTTGATCTTCTCCATGGTCTCTGTGCCGGTGTGCAGACGTACTCTCAGCTGATTCGCTTCAATCGTTCCGGCATCCCTGAGGCCGATCAGTGTTTTGAGTTGTGTCAATCTCAAGTCGACCAGGCGACGCAACTCAAGGAGGTGTTGTTGTTGGGCTTGGTTATCAGAGGTCAGGGTAGCAAGGTGCAGCAGCACTTTCTCTATGCTCTGTTCCACCGCCGGATACGATTGCAAGTATTGGCTCTCGTCCGTGAGGATATCGATCCGCTGCTTGGCCTCTAAGCTGGCCATCAGGGGAAGCACCTCCTCAATCGCTTCGCGCACCCGATGCGTATGCGCGACCTGGACTTCACGATCTATGAGGTCGGTCGTGCTTCGATAGGAGACCAGCCCGACTCCAAGCAACAAGATGAGAGCGGCTCCGAGGCCCACCGCAATTTTTGTTTCTAGCGACACATGTATCGATCGCTCAAGCATTAATACGACTCCTAGCCCCGGCACCGTGGATTAGGTTCTCCATGCATTCGAACGTGTCAGTCTCGTCCTCCGATGGGAAGAAGCGAGGCTGTAATTGGGTCACGGGTCTCTGCATGCCGATTAGGGTGTCGAGACTCTGACATCCGTCAGAATGTCCGGGCTCCTTCCCAGGGCTGAAGGCGTCCGGTTTCACGTCATACTGATGAAGTAGTTGAGAGTCTAACGGTAACAGTATCAGAATCAAGACGGCGGATGTCAGCATCCCACGAACCGCGACAGGGGCTATCGAGACTGATCATCGATGCCGGACCCACTCCTGTTGCGACGCGTTTTATGATGGCAGACCGCAGATCATACGTGTCCTTGATCGGATCGCGAATTCGGATTGCCGGGATGAGCCACCTTGCATCGCGACGCCGAAGAGTGAAATAGCCTCGATTGCGGAAGAGATGCCGAAGTGCGTGCCCGAGCGCACCAGGACTCCACCCTGCAGGGTGAATAGCCCCGACATCAAGATCCAGAGGGTTTCGTGAGTCGATGGTACAACGAGAGAGAGCGGGCACAGGATCATCGGGTGGACACCGCGCGGTGTGAAACGCGGACGCGCGTGATCGCATCACGCGCAGCGATCAGAAGAGACTCTCGTCATTTTTTCTTTACCGAAGTAGAGGGTGTCGTCGTTCTACTCTCAAGTCTTGAGCAGGCGATGGGCTACGTCCTTCTCGTCTGCCCAGGTTCCAGATCGTTTCGGCTTTGCTGCCGATGTACCAGAAGCTCAACCCTAGCAGCGCGAAGAAGATGGCCTTGTGTAGGCCGTTCCAGAACAGTTCGAAAAATCGCGTATACACGTTGATGCCGAGAAACGTCAGGCCGAAGCCTTTGGTGATATCGTTGTCGTACCTCAATCCATGGTAGATGGCCCAACCGGCGGCTGCGCCGAAGAGGATCGACCAGTGGAACAGTTCGATCTGTTTCACCCGCTCCCAAGCATGCATATCCGCATAGTTGCCGAAGATCGACATGATCCAGAGCGCAATGAAGAGATACAGCAACCCCATTACCAGCGTGCTGCGGAAAAAGCGTTGTCCCGTGCTGTGCGTTTCCAGTGCCAATGCGCAGCCGGTCAGGAGCCCGCCAAAGAGGACGAAACGCAGGGGATAGTTCATGCCGAGATAATAGGCTCCCCAGCCGGACATGTAGCCCGTTTCCGTGCCCATCCAGCCGCCCAACGAGGCCAGTGAGAACACCCAGATCAAGTTCGATTCGAGCACCACACCGAGAACTGCATAGACCAGAAACGAGAGCAAGAGCAGAATCGAAAAATGCCCGCTGCCTGTGTCGAGCGCGATGCCGAGTTGGGAAATCGCTCCGGCTGTGGCCAGGACGCCCAGAAAGAAAATGGCTTCGTTGCGATAGGCCTTGTCGGGGGCCTGCTGCCGTTTGGCGAGTCCCCATCGGTAGAGTCCGGCAGCCACGAATGAGAGGGCTGCACACTTGACGGTGGCAGGGGCCTTGCAGAGTACGTCGAGCAAGTCCCTGAGCATCCGGTCGGAGAGCGCGGCGCTCACCGAGGAGACGATTGAGAAGAGGGCGATCCAGAAGGAATACTTCGCCAGTTTTCGCCAGTCGAAATATTGCACCTCGATCGTGGCGGCCAGCGACGCGGCCTGTGAGTCAGGAATGACGCCATCCTGTTTCCATCGCTCGATCGCTTCGCGGACCACGATGGCTTGTTTGCGCGGGAGCTTCATGATGACCTCATACGGGTGGGACAGCATGCGATTCGTTGACGCTGAATTATAGGGTGGAAAAGGGAGCGAGGATATTCAGAAGGGGAAATCGTACCGAGGGGAGAATGGCTAAGATAAAAGAAGGCGATCACTGGATGCCTCCATCCGCGAAGTGGGTCAGTCAGATTGCATTGAGCCGAGGGATCAGCAAAGACTCTCGATCTCTTTGGTTTCGACTCGGAGGCGAGTGATTCTGTAGTTTAAAGATCTTCGGGCTTGAGCCCTGTCACCTTAGATAGGCGGGCGAGCATGCGCGGACCGATTTCGTCGCGGTCGTGAAACGCAGGACCGGTTATGGCTTTGGTTCGATTCGTCTGCGCGGGGCTGTGGTTCAGCCGCTTCCGCGCCTCCCGGAGCGACCGGTTCGGGCTCCGCTGAGCGGCAGCCTTCGGATCTTCCCTCGCGGATTCGGTCAGTTTTCGCTTTCCTCCTCAGCGGACCCTCGGCGGGCCCCTGCTCCTCCGGCGACGTCCGCTCTAAGCCCCAGCCTCGCGCCACGACGCCCCTCCCCCCTTGCTGTTGGATCGCAAAACCGGATCGTCATCCGTTCGCTTGTTGCTAGTACATTGCCTAGGTGTATTAGGCAGGCCGTAGGTTCAAGATAGAAACGGTTATGCAATGTAAGCAAGGTCAGGCGCACTATCCGGAACCAATTGATTCACAGCAACGGAGGATCGAATATGCCAAACACCAATGCATCGTTCGCACCGGTCGGCCGGGTAAACCGACTCGAACAGCAAATTCAGAAATTGGCGGTGCTCATGCAAGAAGACGCTGCCAGCGAAAGGCTTGGCGCATTCGATGATGAAACCGAGCAGATACTCGTCAATCTCAACTGTCAGGACGGTACGTGGGTGGAGACGTATAAGTACGCGATGCTTGGGGAAGCGGAAGCGATGGTGAATATGCCGGAATCGGCGCAGGAAGTAACGGCTCGAGATCGGTTTAAAAAATCACTTCAGCAAAGGAGGCAAGTCCTCCTGGGTTGCATCGGGTACCTCGTCGAGGTGGAAGCCCTGGAGGCGAAGGCGCTCGGAGGGGAAGATCATGAAGATCCGCCGCTGTGAACTGCGCGATGCCGAATAACTAGGAAAGACTCCAGCCGCTTCATTGTTTCCCTATCCGTCGACCTGAGTCGAACTGCAAGTTCACGCAATGACCCCATCTCTTTCCGTTGCCCGGAATCAACGAGCGGCCATAGCCGGATAGTCGCTGTAGCCATCCGGTCCACCCTCATATAGCCGGTCGTAGTTGACCTCGTTGAGCCGGGCCTGTCTCGCAAAACGTTCGACCAGGTCCGGGTTGGCAATGTACGGCCGCCCGTACACGATCGCATCGGCCGCTCCGTGTGCCACCGTCGATTCGCCGCTTTCACGCGTATAGCTCCCGTTGCTCATCAGTGCACCCTGGAAATGTCGGCGGGCGACTGCCAGGATGGCTTGCTCCCCAGGCAAGGCGTGGCTCTCGTGCCGTATTTCGAGGAACGAGATCGTTCGCCGGCTCAATTCCTGCGCCACATAGGTCACCAGCGCGTGGGGCTGGCTGTCGGCCATGTCATTGAACGGAACCAGGGGCGAGATCCGTACCGCGACGCGTCCGGCGCCCCAGACACCGATGGCGGCATCGGTCACCTCCAGCAGAAAACGAGCACGGTTGGGAACAGAGCCCCCATAGGCATCCGTACGTGCATTGACGCCGTCGCGGAGAAAGTTATCGACCAAATAGCCGTGCGCGCCGTGGATTTGCACCCCGTCGAAGCCTGCCCGTTGGGCGTTCTGCGCGGCGTGCCGGAACATGTCCACATACCGCGGGATTTCCTCGGTGCTGAGCGCGCGCGGGACTTCGTAGGGTGTGGCGCCCTCCAGGGTATGGGTCACGCCATTGCGAATCGCGGTGGCGCTGCTGGAGACCGGTTGCTCGCCCTCGTTCAACAACGAGTGCGCGGCA
>JBDSKU010000143.1:0-13810 GCA_039916745.1 Nitrospiraceae bacterium | reverse complement strand
CGGAATGCCGGAGAATGAATGGACTTCGACAGGGGCGAGGTTTCCCATTCTTCAAACACACGCTCATGGCAGCGCTTGCACTTACTGGAGCTGGGAAAGGCTTTTTCAAGAGTGGGCTTGGAGGCATCCTGCGCATGGAGGCCTTGCTCGAGTCCATGCGACAGCAAGAAGGCCGCTACGAACACCATGCCGATTCCTAGCTTCGCACCGATCGACTGTCGCCCCATCATCATGCCCCTCGATTAGAAGCCCTAGAAGGCTCCGGACAGAACTGTTTCAGCATCCTGTTAGAGATTTTTTGCCCGGTAGGTGAGCAGCCGTGGCTGCGTATATTCTTCGAAAATCTTCTTCGCGCTCTCCCGCTCTTTGTCGGTGGCCAAGGTGGCCAGATACTTCTCCTTGAGCGCCGGCTCGGGCATCGGAATCAACGCATAGTTCAGCACCGCTTCAATCGACGCAGCGGTCGTACCGGAGGGAATCGCCAGAGAGAATGGGACTTTTCTCGTATGGCCCCCCTTGATGAAGGGATCGGGAATCTGGCCACGAAGAATTTTGTCGTAGGGCAATCCGAATTGCTTCGTCTCTTCCTGCAGGACCTTGCCCTGTGCATCCTTGGCGGTCAGGACCAGATAGAACTGCTTGAGCACCGGGTCGCCGTCAGGAAAGCTATGCGGGAGGCTGCCGATTTTCACCAGCGCCGTACCCTCCACGGCGGAGGCCGACTTGGTGGTTTCAAGGTCCACGCGGGGCATCCATTCGGCTTGCAGATTTCGATTTCTGAGGAGAGTGCCAGGGACGACCACACCACGAAACCAATGCCGACCGATGGCGCGAGTCATGGAGCCGCGCCTCGAGGTCGAGCTGCCGGTCGAGGACTCCATGTGACAGTCCTGGCACACCGTGCCCTGCAAGATCTCCCCGACCAGGTCTTTTTGCGTCTCATCCTTGACCTTATCGAAATGGCAGGAGGCGCAGTAGTTCGCACCGCGGTACAGGTCGGATTGCGTCGCCGGATGGACGAGGTTTTCCTCCGGATTGGCATAGGGGCCGTAGATCATCTTGCCCGGCTCGATCTTGAACGACGGCGGTGAGTTCGGTGTGTGCTCCACACTCTTGATCAGATGGCAGGAGGCGCAGCCGATTCCTTCCACTTGCGGCTTGCCGGACAACACCTGCGCTACAATCTTATCGACATGTTGCGGGAACACCGTCGTCGACGGCGCATGGCAGGCGAGACAGCGGCGGCGCTCGTCGGCCGTCGGATTGGTCTGCAGCCAGACACCCAACACCGTGCGGAACACCGGCGACTCCAGCGACGTGCCATGTAACAGCGCAGCATCGACCCGGCCGAATGTTTTCAGATCCGGCGTCTGTTCACGCACGCCTTTCCATTCTTCATAATGCCGATCGTGGCATTGCTTGCAGTCTTCCGATCGAATAAAAATCTTTTCAATCTCCGCCACCCAGTCGGCCTGAGCCGGAGCCTCTGCCTTCTGCGCCATGGCGCGGCCATGAGACAGCGCGATGAGGCCCACGATGAGCAGGAGGAAGAGTCCTAGGGCGATTCGTTGTGCGTACCTGCGTCGTACCATGCTCAATCCCGTTTGCATCCGACGAAATGAAAATTCACACCCCACCCGACCGGATCGCCTGGATCGGCAGGCTCATAGGTGCCGACGGTGAAGTTGCATTCTCTCATCCCGCGCTTGATCGCTTTTCCGAAATCGAGCATGTTTCTGATCTCGGTCTTGTCGATCTCTTTGATGACAGACCGGACCTTGATGCCGGCATAGTCCGCGCGCGAGTTCCCGATCACTTCGAACACAGCAACACCCTGCGCCCGTTCGAGTTTCAATTCTTTTTTGATATCTTCGTCCACGTCGCCGACGATCACGCCGAACCCCTCACCCAATTTCGCGGCTTCATCCACCGTCATCGGCTCCGGTTCCGCCGCATGTACCGATGGCAGCCCAACACTACCCAAGGCTCCTATGCACAGGCCGACACACAAAGAAAAGGCCCTTCCGCTCCGAAGGGCCTTTGTGTGAGCACTGACGGCACCGATTCGAGCAACCTCCAACGTTCGTGCCTTTCTAGAACCACCGCACCCAGAGCTCAGAGTTTCACAATAGGGTCAATCACTAGCTGAAACCAGGGCGCGACAGCCTTTTGCCCATTCCGCTCTTTGTTCTCTCCGTTCCACACAGCAAATGACACGGTTTGCACTCGTCCAGGAATCAGCTTGGCTTCGTTCTCTTGTTCTTCACTCACTAACGGCCTACGCATGACGACATGCCAGACTCCATCTTTCCAGGTCGCCTTCCCTTGAATTCGCCCCTGCTTTTCCTTGGTCGTCAGTGTGCTAAAGCCCCCGCCGATGAGGTCCTCGACCGAGGAGACCCGGCGTGGAATGACTTCAAAGGTTCGTACCCCGTCTTTCGCTTTTTCAGACGTCTTGGCGGCTCGACGATCAATATCGCTCTGCCAATCGGCCTTCCAATGCCAGATGTTGATGTAGTGATCGAGTTGGCCCATGCAGAAAAACGCAGGCGCATCGCCGAGGGGCAGCCCGATCGCGACACCGTCGCGAAAGGTCCCCGGCGTCAGACGATCGTTCTTGGTGTTGTCCTGCCATTCCAGCAGAAAGGCGATTTCGGTACCGTTGTGGAGCGATCGTACCGTGAGGGCTCGTGCGGTCGGTTCAGGCCAGACCGGCCTGGTAATGACCTGACCGCTCAAGGGAAGGGTCATCGGCGCGACCTTGGCCCAGGCCGCATCCTCGGGGCCCGCCGGAAGCTCCCCCTCAACGAGGCGCACACGAATCATCATGCCCTCGGAACTGACGAGGGGCACGTCGAAGCCTACGAAGAGGCCGGCGGTCACCAGAATGAAGGGGAACAATAGCAGTAACGGGCGGGAAGCCATCTTCGTCGTCATACGCACCATGCAAGGTCCTCGGGTGACTGGCGCGAGCACACTCTTACGGATTCAGAATACCATAAAGCCCAGGCGAGGCCAAGCCGGCGGCCTCGGGACTTCTACCAGAGTTTCACGCGGCGAATTTTATTTTCGCCTCGTTCGCAAATGTAGAGATAGCCTTGGGAATCCAGCGACAGTCCGACGGGCGAGTTGACGACGGCCTCGATTCCGAGGAGTCCGTCTCCATGCTTCACGGTCCCGGACGATTCTTTCGCCACGAAACGCGCCGCACCACAGCCACCCATATTTTTGTCTTCGTAGCCGCTTTCCCCGTTGCCCGCAACCGTGGTAATCACGCCGGTCGCAACGTCAACCTTCCGCACGCGATGATTCATCGTATCGGAGACGTAGAGATTGTCTTGATGGTCCACCACCACCGCTTCCGGCGCGTGGAGCATCGCTCTGACGGCCGGCTTGTCATCACCATCGTAGCCGTACCGGCAGACGCCGGCCACGGTCGAGATAATGCCGCTCTTGTGATCGATGCTGCGGACGCGGTTACTGCCCTTGTCGACGAAAATGATATCGCCTTTCCCGTTCACCGTCAGCCCGACGACATCATAGATACGGGCCTCGAGCGCGGGCTTGCCATCGTCGAGGTACATCGACATGTCCAGTCCGTCCGAACAGACCGGCATGAGCCAGCCATGATCGTCGCTGAAATCGATGCCGATCGCATCGCCAGACAAGACAACAAGATTCCGTGCCACGAGCGGCTGCTCGCGGGCTTCGTCCTCGGCTGTCCAGGCCCCGGCAATGGTCGTGACCATGCCGGTCTTGGGGTCGTAGCGGCGGATGCGGTGCGCCTGGGTATCGGCGATATACATCACATCGTCAGGGTCGAAGGCAATGGCGGCGGGCCAGGTGAGATTGGTTTCAAGGGCCGGACCATCTCCGTTGAACCCATGCTGCCCGGTGCCGATGATCGTGGTAATGATGCCGGTCTCGCGGTCGACTTTTCGAATGCGGTTGCTGCCGGAGTCGCAGATATAGAGGTCGTTGCGGGAATCGAACGCGACGTCGAGCGGCAAGTAGAGCCCGGCTTCCCCGCAGAGGCCTTCGTCGCCGCTGTAGCAGGTTTCACCGATCCCTGCAAAATTATGCAGCGTGCCTTCCTTGAGACTGACCCGTCTGATGCGATCGGATCCGGACTCGGCAAAATAGAACCAGGTCTCGTCCTTGTCCAATGCCGCGTGGTGGGGCAATGGAATCCCCGATTTGACCGCCCGCTTCCCATCGCCGGTGCTCCGGGCCTTGCCGTTGCCTGCGAAGGTTTCGATATAGCCGGTCGCGAGCTGCAGTTCGGTTTCCATAGACTTGTAACCTTAATCCCGGCTGATTAGCCGCGTGAAACTGATTGAACCGTCTCGGCTTGCGGCACCACGGGTGCTGCGGCTTGCACCGCAGGGGCCTGGATCGCTTGCTGCGGAGCCTCGGTCGCCTGCTGCGTCGAGGCTTGAGCTGCTTGCGCTTCGGCTTCGATCAGGTCCGCCTCATGCACAGACTTCTTGAAGCCCTTGATCGCCTTGCCGATCCCTTCTCCCAACTGCGGCAATTTGCCGGCACCGAAAATGATCAGCACGATGAAGAGGATCAGGATCAATTCTGTAAAACCAAGACTCCCAAACATGGTGTGTTCCTCCGTACGAATGGGTAAATCAGGATGCGCTGGTCTCTTTGGCCCGCTTGGAAAACCGCTCCTTCAACCGATTCCGCGCCTGCTCGGCCTGTTCGAACATCTTGGCCTTGTCGTAGACGCTGATCAAGTTGTAGTACGCCAGCGGCTCCTCCGGATTCTGCTCGACGGCGTCTTCCATCACCTTGATGGCGAGATCGATCTTCTTATGATTCATCGCCAGTTCCATCAGCTTGAAACTGCCCTCCAGGTGCTTCGGGTCCAATTCAAGCGTACGGATATAACATTGGATGGCCATGTCGATGGTGTTGTAATCCGACACCTGGGGATTATCGAGTTCGACATAGACGCTGGCAAGATTATACCAAGCCATGGGATCGTCCGGCGTGATTTCGACAAGACGCTCGTAAAAATCCTTGGCTTCCATAAACTTCTTTTTGTCGGCATAGACACGCCCGAGATTGAAAAGCGCCAGAACATCGTGAGGAAACACGTCGAGCGCATGCTTGAACTCGACTTCTGCTTCGTCCGTCATGGCCTTCGTCGCGTAGATCGTGCCCAAATTCGAATAGTACATCGCGAGCGACCGATTCATTTCTGCGCGGAGACCCTCCGCCATCTCAATCGATTTTTTGACTTCGACGAGCGCATCGTCCATCCGGCCTTTGCTGAAATAGAGCTCGCCCAATCGGCAGCGGGCCTGAAAATCGTCAGGCTCGGTTGCCAAAAGCTTTTCGATCTCGAGAATTTCTTCGTCGGGGTTCAATGGCTGATCGTCCGGATCGACAATGGCTTGGCTTGGCTCAGAAACAGAAGAGGTTGGTTCGTTCATACGATTCCCTATAGTAAAAAGGTTCGTTAGATATGTCCGCTCACCAAGGAATCCGGCGTGCTGATCATCGGGGCATTCGTCGCCGGCGACGAATCCGTTACGTCACGCCGATACCGGTCCATCGTCAACAGCATCACACCGAGCACCACCATCAGCGTCAAGTTCGAATAGAGAAGCGCATACCCGGCAATAAACATCAGTCCGATCCCGTAACCGGCAAGCCGTCCCATGGTCAGCAACTTGATGACCGTATAGGACCAGCACAACAAACCTGTCATGTAGAGCGCAAAGGGGAGGAAAAACGTGTAGCCCATCCCGAATTGAAAAATCCACCCGATGCCGTCCGCCGCTTTACGAATGTTGTTGGCCATTCCTGGGTCATACCGATTGAGCAGAAAATCCAGGAACAGCATGAAGGTGAAAATGGACACGGCCGTCGCCCAAAACCAGATCGCGCGGCGGCGTTGCCGTTGATTGCGCGTCCGAAATGACACGCCCCGACCGTAAGCCCAGAACACGAGGATACTGGAGAGGACCATCAGAGCCTCGCCGCCGCGATGGGCCTCGTATACGAATGGCGGGGCCGCCACGGTTCCAATAAAACTATAGGTCGTCGACACGATCTGATAATATAACCAGCCCCCGATCCCCAGCAGATAGGTCATGCCCATCGCGCGATGCGACCATTCGGTGTGGGTAGAGAGGTATTCCATCATGAGGCAAATCAAGGCGACCAACGCGACAGAATTATAGATGGCCGATCCCAGGAAGGCGGGAGGAACTAACAAGAAGCCCACCGTGAGGAGGAGCAGCAGAACCACGCAGGGAATGACGATCCTATTCGATCCAACAAACCCTCGGCCGGCCATTCGATTGATCACCCCCACAGCCAAGGCGAGAAACAGCAGAATGGCCACGACATTGAGCAACCACTGCCCGATCTCCGTCAAGGCCGTAAAAGTCGGGATGATCCACTCATGTGTCTGCGCCAACTTGCTGAGATGCATCCCCAACCGGGACACAAGCCGATAGAGAATCAATTCCGAGAAGGACACAATTAGGACAAGCTTGATCGTGTACTGAAATAACAGGGATTGATCGCCGATCTTCCCGGTCATCCGATCGATGGTAGGATTCGTAGCCGTCACGCTGTACACCCTTGAGGAAAGGACAAATTATACCGATCGAGAAAAGGCAGGGTCAACGCCGTACAGAACACGTTCACTCCGACCCTGTCGGCTGTGGCACGCCCACTTCCTGGGCCTTGGCCTTGTTGGCGATATATAGCAATCCATCGGCCATCGAGTAGTTGAAGGGCAACTCACACACCACCTCGCTGACCTTTTCATAGACATGCTGGTACAGGGTTTCCGATTCATCCGGCGTCATGCCTTCCGACACTTCATAGAAAAATCCAAGGCTAAGGTCTTCTGCCGACGGGCGCATGATGCGCCGGATTCCATAACTGCCAGGATCGCTCATGATCGGGGCCTCTTTTTCCAAATCGAAGAGGCACGGCTGGCAGGAGAACCCGTACGATTCGTTAAGCCGCTTGTTCTCGACGATGAAATTCATCGTCTCCCGGGCTTCCTCTTCCTTCTCCGTCGGGAACCCCACGATGATGTAACAATGCACCGCGATCCCTAAGTCGACACAATCGTCGGCGATGCGCCGCACCCATTCTTGTTTGATCCCTTTCTTCATGAAATCCATCACCCGCTGGTTGAAAGACTCCAATCCGAATACGATCTTCAAACAGCCCGCATCTCGCATCGACGCGAGGAGCTCACGTGTCAGATGTTTCTCGAAGCGCATCTCGCAGGTCCATTTAATGTCCAGCTTCTTGTCGATGATCTGCTGGCACAGGCGTTTGGTCGGCGAGAGGGCGAAACATTCGTCCGTAAAGAAGAACCGTTGGGCGCCGTACCGCTGCGTGAGCCATTCCAATTCCTCAACGGTTCGTCCAGGTTCTTTTTGTCTGAAGTTCTGGTGATCCAGCGTGAGGGCACAAAACGCACAATCCTTGTAGTAGCAGCCTCGCGAAAACTGCACAGGCAACACCGGCTCCGGCGACAGATACAGTCCCAGCGGGAAGCCGTCATAATTCGGCGCCGGCAACTGGTTGATATTCTCCGAGTAGAAGGGTTGATTGACCGTGATCTTTCCATTCTGCCGATAAATCAGGTTGGGAACCTTGCTGAAATCTTTCTTCCCGTCCAACTGATTGACGAGTTCAAGCAACGCCGTTTCACCTTCGAATACAATAATATCGTCAGTCAGATCGAAGAGGCTCGGGCAGCGCCGTAAGTTGTCGACCAATCTGGTGAAGATGCTGCCGCCAATGGTCAGATGGATATTGGGAGCCGCCTCCTTGATCAAACGACAGAGTGTCAGGCCTGGAATAATCTGTGAGGTCGCCGTAATCGAGACACCGATTAAGTCAGGCTGGTCACGGATAATCGACTGAAGGAATCGTTCACGGAACAGCTTGATGTAAGGGTTCTGCGTCTCATCCCTGATGATCTTCATTAGGTCTTTGGATGAATAGATGGAGCAGTTGCCGAACTGATTATCCACGACTGTCAGCCGGGTCGGGAAATAGACCGTGGAGATCACCTCCAGCCATTTGTCGATGAGAAAGAGGCTTTCTTTGTAGGATTCAATATCGTAGAAGCTGTCCCCGCGAAGGGTCTCTTTGGCCGGCTCAATCCGATCAATGAGGTAGGGGAAGCGGTCCAGCGACTCCACGACTCTCGCCAAATGCTCGGCACTTCCCGGTCCAGTTTCACCGGCTCTATTCTGTTCAAGCGCTCGCCGTTTATCGAGCAACTCCTGATACAACTCCACTCCGTAGGAGTGCGTCACCACTCCGTCTAAGAGTTCAATCCCAAGATCGCGTTGAGTGACGTTCGAGACGCCACCCTGAACGAGGAATCCCGTCAATGAAGGAAGACTCAGATAGGGCTGTGAGGGATGCCACGTTGGAGGAAAGAGCAGTGAAACCTTCATGCTAAATCACCACCAACTAGAGTGAAAAATAAGACGTTTTCTCAATAAAATCGGACAATGGTTTATACACTCCGGTATCGACCAAATGCAACCCTCGGAGGTCCTACTCCTCGCCTAAAGAGAGATCGCAACTACTTGCCGTCAACACTGCCCAGCCTGCCATTAAAAAAGAGAAACCCCAGTCCAGCTTCACGCCGGACTGGGGTTTTCTTGTTGCCTCTGACTCCTACCCTGGCGGTAAGAGATGGTCTCTCCAGAGACCGGTTTCCCTACTGAAGTTTCAGGGTAAACCAGGTGGAGAGTGCCTTCATGCCGTTACGCTCGACGTTGTTGCCGTCCCACACCGCAAAGGCAATGGGCACAGACATTCCCGCCTTGAACTGGGTATCGTTGGCATCACCGGTTTCCAACGAGCGCTTCACCACCACGCGCCAGGTTGGACCAGTGTATCCACCGCCCTTGACGGAGCCTGCTGGCTCCCACACGCCGTTTCCGATGACATCCTGATGCGCTTGCGTGGTCAGGGTGCTGAAACCATTGGCGTTGAGATCCTCGACCGAGCTCACACGCAACGTCGGATCGGACATGATGTTGCCAGACCAGATACCAGGATTGAAGGGCCCGAGGCTGCGACCAATCCGGTCAGGATAGGTCACGCCGCCCGCCGGCTCTTCAAAATAGTAGTCCCAGAAAATTCCTGGGTATTGGTCGTCCACATCCCACATACCTGCGCTATCCTTACCGAGATCCTTCTGCCATTCTGCGTTCCACCGCCAAATGTTGGTGGTGCCGCCCGACTGGCCCATACATTGGAAAGGTGGTGCTCCCGCCGTGTTGACCGGGAACATAACCGCCGCCTGATCCCGGAAGTCCTGGGGACCAATCGTCGTATCGTTCTTGGTCTGGTCGCTCCACTCCAAACGCATGCCGACTTCTTTACCGTTGGTCATGGCTTTCACGAACACCGACTTCACCGAAATGTTCGGGTGCATCGGTGTAGTGATCAGCTGTCCGCTCAACGGAACAATCACGCCAGGCACACTCTCCCAGACCGGGTTGGCGCCATCCATGGGAATCGCTCCCTTGATGGCCTTCGCCGGAATCGTGACCGGCTGGCTGACCGCCAGCGGCACCTGCCCGATCGTCAGCATTACGCCGACGATCAACGCAGAGAGAAGAATGCCAAACACCACACGCTTACTGTGTGTCTGCACTACTCTCATAGGACTACTCCTCCTCTCGATTAAATGATTAAGAACGGTGGCCCAAGATAACTGCCGACAGACAAAAAATAGAAACCCTCATGAATACAGACAAATGGTTAGGCGGTTCCCGTCGGCCCCCCCTCCTCCTTGTCTTTGCCCTGATCCTTTTTATCCAGGAACGACTCGGCGCCTACTTCGTTCAGCAACAGGCTCAGCTCGTTTCCTTGATCTTGCGCGCCGCACTCGTAGGTCTGGCCTTCCGGCGCATTAAACGTTGCCGGACGATAATCGGTTTCCGAATAGGGTTGAGGAATGACCCCCAGGAAGGCCGCTTCGAAGTCCATCAATTCCGCCATTAAGTCTGCTACGTGTTTATACAAACCTGAATCTGCCTTCTTCCCCAACATCAGGCAAAACAGTGGGACCCATCGGCCGATATGATTCTTTACGAATTTTTTCTGCGCATCCAGAACGATCTGCGTCTTGTCTGCTCCATCGTGACAGCGGGAGTAGGATTCTTTGTAGGCGAGAAAATGCATGAACTCAAACTCAACGCTCAAATGATCCAGTCGCTCATGGATATCTTTGGACAGTTCCACCCCGAACGCACGATAGAATCCCGCGATATCCCCCATAACCTGGGATTGCGCAAACACGTGGTCGTTTCCGAAGAGCGTTTCGTAGGGAGGACAGTCGAGGGTGATGACATTGCTGAAGACTCGACGATGCTCGGCCTGCAGATCGATGAGTTGCCAGTTCGCACATTCTGACGCAACAACTTTCCCGATCTGATCGAACTGCTTGCGCAAAAGCACCAGCTTTTGCTTGGCTCGCTCCCCGCCAATACCGTCGAGCGCTGCGTCTAAGGCATCAATGGCCGCGCGACCATCCTCGACAAACTCACCACATTGTACGTAATCAAGAAACTCATCGTCTTCGGGGTAGAGCAGGCTCCAAGACACGAGGAGATAGAGTTTACTGCGATTGAGGGCGCGTTCGACTGCAGGCGAGTCTTTAATGGCCGGCGGAGTCGGAATGACCGCGGCGACGGCTTGAGAGTTTATTTGCACCGGCTGTTTACTCGTCATGAGAATCAGCTCCTCGGTTGACCCTGTTACCCACATCAATTTTCCGGGCATTTGCGGTCGAACCTTTGGCACAGGCTCGCGTATGATAGGTAAAGGCCCAGGGGTTGTCAAGCGTGATCTCACCCTGTGCAAGGGATAATCTAAGCCGATGATTTCTCAAATTATTCTCCCTCATGATTACTGATGTTTCTTTCGAATATTCTTGCTTGCATTTTGGCTCGTCCTTATATTTGTTACGAACGCGACTGCGCCAACAATCTATAGGGTGTGATTCGAATGGCCACGCGATCGTTCACTGCCTGACAGACTTGCTCGCATAATCCACATCCGACGCAACGCTCAGTCGTCACCACAAGCCGCTGCAGGTCAAAGTCCATTGATAAGGCATCCGTTGGACATTTCGATGCACAGGCATGACACCCCTGCCCTGCTGTGCAGACTCGATGCGATACCACCGCGCGGCCCATTCGAATCTGCTCGCGTCCTTCGACTGGAAGCAACGCGTCAGTGGCACAGGCCGCGATGCACGGCACATCTTCGCAGAGATAGCAGGGCACTTGATCCGCAAAAATCACCGGTGTCCCGTTCTGCGGATGGAATGTGATCGACCCATACGGGCAGACCTTGGCGCAATCGCCGCACTGCGTGCATCGCTCCAAAAACAATGTCTCGTCCACGGCACCGGGAGGGCGCAACCAATCCGTCCGTACCGGCGGTGGAGCCGGCTGCTCCGGCACAACCGTCTGATGCTTGGCAAATTCCTGTGCCGCCTTGGCGACGGACACGACGGAATCCTTGAGAAAGTCGCGACGCCCGTATGACGAATCGGTAGCCACAGTGATTCACACCGTTACATGACACCATCGGCGCGCAACTTGTAGACCTCGACGCAACGATCGCACGCCCCGAACTCAATATCCCAGCCCGGGTGATTCTCGCGGATAAAATCGAGCACATAGGACTCGATCTTGTTACCCATATCCTCGACCCACGAATAGGTCGGGAACCGGCAGAGAGGACAGGGAAATCCCGGCATCAGCATGACTTTATTTTCGGTTTCCGGAACCTCGCCCCCCTCGACATCCACGGCACGGTCCATCACCCGCAAGGTATCCGAGGCCATTTCGATCAATTCCGAGTGGGTAAAGAAACTGGTCTGCCACAACCCCTCGAATACCGATTTCAATTGTGGCGCGGGAATTTTACGATACCAGGACCGAAACTCTTTGAACCGGTCTTCCTTCCTGAGCATCGGCTCTTTGCCGGCGACCGTTAGTCGGCTGTCCACGGTGAGACTCCACAAGATGCGATAGCGATGAAGGATGAGCGTTTCTTCACCGGGGTTTTGCCCGACCTTAGTATCAGGATCGTACCCAAAGACCGGATCCAGCATATCGGAGATATGCAACAATTCATGGCGGCAATACCGCGTGAGCGCAGGATCGTAGAATCGGCGTGGAATCAGCTTGATCCCGACGCCTTTCAATCCCTTCTCTTCAAACTCCCGAGCCATTTCATGTTCGACAGATCCCCACTTCCGAAGAATGTCGACACCTTCCTGATCTTCCTTGAGCACTCCTTTGACGAGCACGATCCCGACGCGCTCTTTCAGAAGAGGATACTCGTTGAAGGCATCGCGGATGATGTCGGAGAATCCCCAGGTCCCGAACATATACTGGTAGAGCTTCTTGAACTCACTCTCACGATCGTCGAGCGTAAACTTCTCATAGATCGGATCGGCGAGTTCGTGAAACTCCTTATAGTAGGTAGGGTCGCCTTCCCGTTCCGTCTTTTCGACGAACGAGTCGATCACCTCTTGCAACAATGCAGGCTGAAAACGAAGTTCCATATAATAGTCCTTGGTCGTTCACATTCGGACTGGTATCGACGGCACGCCCCGTTGAGGGATGCGAACCGGCTCTCATCACGGCTTGACCTGATGGCGGAGCTTCTCTTACGATCACCTCACGCCGACGCGAATTATACGGGCCCGAATCGCCGATTTGCAATCAAGCCGGTCGTCGTGGGCCGCTTCATCTCGTTCCAATCGTAAGGATTATGAAACATGGCTGATCAGATTGCGCCCCCACTTGCCCCCTCGCCATCTCCACTCACACCATCGTCACGAGTAGGCGCCGCACCAGTCGATTTCCTCGAGTACTGGAAAACAGGGGCACGGGAGCTCACGACGTATCGCGGCCATTCGCATGGCGTGTGGTCAGTCGCCTTCTCGCCGGACGGATTGACCCTTGCCAGCGGAGGGGTCGACCGGCTCGTCCGCATTTGGGATATTGAGACCGGACGCCTCCTGCGCTCGCTCAGGGGACATACGGCGGACATCCGCTCCGTCGTCTTTACGCCAGACGGCCAGACGTTGGCCACTGCCAGCGAGGACCGGACCATCCGCCTCTGGAACCCACACACCGGCGAGTCCAAGAAACTGCTCTTTACGCGCTACGACCATAACGTCGTCAGCCTCTCTCTCTCTCCGGACGGCCTCATGCTCGCGCGCGGCAGCCACAATAAAGACATCAAGATCTGGGAAGTCACCACCGGCACCGAGCTCATGACGCTCCTCGGCAAGGATCAATACGACCACCATTGGTCGGTCTGCGTCGCCTTTTCACCAGATGGGACGCACCTCGCCAGTGGAACGGACATCGGCAAGATCAAACTATGGGAAGTGCTGCCGAGCGGAGAAGAGAGGATCCTCCATAACGGGCACTGGAAACTGGACGACGACGATACCAGTGAAACGCGTGGATACTTCGTCGAAGACGACGGTTGCTTTCAAAAACCGATGGATTATTGGATCGGCGCCATGACCTTTACCCCCGATGCCAAATTCCTGATTACCGGGAGCCGTGATCAGACGATCAAATTGTTCGACATGCCCAACGTGGTGGAACAACGGACCTTGAAAGGCCATACCGGCTGGGTGCGCACGCTCGCTGTGACCCCGGACAGCAAGGTCCTCATCAGCGCCGGCGATGACGCCACGATTCGCTTCTGGGACCTCTCAAACGGCCACTGTTTCAGAACGCTCAAGGCCCATACCGCA
>JBDSKU010000142.1:0-15467 GCA_039916745.1 Nitrospiraceae bacterium | reverse complement strand
AACCACAAACACGAAACCCCGGGCTTACCTACAGGGGCGCCGGGGTTCCGTAGAGATCGTGACCCGCTTCGTTACTGCTGCACTTTCAAGAGCACATGCCCGCGACGGTTCTGCTGATAACAAGATTCGGCCGGGTCCGAGCAGAAGGGACGCTCCTTACCGTACGACACAATCGCCACCTGCTTAGGGCTCACACCCGATTCCACCAGATAGCTGCGCGCAGCCTTGGCTCGTTTATCCCCCAAAACCACGTTGTAGTCAGCCGTCCCCCGCTCGTCGCAATGCCCTTCGACCTTCATCACCGTACCAGGATGAGCTTTCAACCACTCTGCATCGCGGTTCAATGCTTCCATTCCGGTATCTGAAAGCATCCATTGATCATACCCAAAGAATACGTCCTGCAAGCCGGCCTCGATGGCCGCTTTTTCTTCTCTGGTTAATTCTGCACGCTGACGGGCACTCATCCCATTAGAGGAAAGCGAGGCAATCTCGCCACCCTTTCCCAATCGCTCTTCTGAGGGATTTCGAGAAAAACCGCTGAGCCCTCCGCTTGAACCACCCTGAGACATACCGGGGAAACCCTGATTCGAGCCATTTTCCGACGCCCCTGCTCCCGTCTCTCCATCGGACTGCAACCATTTCATGCTACAGCCTTGACCGACAAATAGGGCAAGCCCCAAAGCAGCCACCGTACTCATTTTCATTGAACTTCCGACCATGATTCTTCCCCCATCGTTGGAATGACACGGAAACACAACTCAGCCTGCGCAAATCAAATATAGCACCTGAATGAAAAAGTGCATTGAGAGACAGCCCGAGAGTGTTTTCTCTGAAATGTCAGTCTGTTGAGAGAGGGGAGGACTCTTGAGGATTAGGACGATACCTTAGGCGGCCCGCATTCCCCACATGAAAGGAGTGGCTAGAGTAACAACTCGCCTATAGTTGTGACGACTTACGATCCGCCCACCGAGCCGGACGCATCACCGTGCTCAACGCCGCCACGGCACAAATGAACGCCAGCATAGCCAGACCCACCAACAGAAAAAAACTAGCCCGAACGTCATGGAGGACTACATGGTTCATGATACGCCTTTCCTCTCGGTGACGATGCGCTATCCACTCCACCATCCGCAAGAACAGGCCCATGGTGCTGCGGGCTCTTGCTTCGTCAACCAACGTCCACGGCAGGGACAATGCCTCGTCCAAGCCTGCCGGGGTTCACGACCTGCGAGCCTTTCGCGAAGAGACTCGGCACAACCACGCCTATAGCATAGCACCATATTCGGCCCCCCATGGATCTGTTTCTTCATGTAAAGATACTGCCGAGGAGCAGAGAAATCTATGCAGCTTTGGTGGGGGATAACCCGCTCAAAAAGACCGGGAAGGCGCTTGCAAGCCTCTGATACTTCGAAGATTATGCACTGAGGCTTCACTGGAGGATGTGGTGCGCCCGGAGGGAATTGAACCCCCAACCCCCGGATCCGAAGTCCGATGCTCTATCCAATTGAGCTACGGGCGCATGCACTACTTCAAACACTTCGAAGGAGATCTTGTCAAGGACAGGACAATGGCACAGCCATAATCCAGACATACCGACAACAGGAGTCGAGCCTGCTCACACCAATGTGAGGAGCGTCTCAACCAGTTGATCGATCGATCGATCATTCGTCGCAACGACATGATCGGCGGCCGCTTGATACTTCGGCGTCCGCTCTCGCAACACATCCGCAACTTCATCGACAAACGATTTGGTCCCCGTCAATGAGGGGCGCTGATTATCACCGCCGATTCGTTTTGCGATCGTCTCGACGGAGGCTGTCAGCCAAAACAACTTGCCGCTCTTCTTCAATGCCTCTACATTTTTCGTGCGAAGGATGGCCCCGCCGCCGGTATCGATCACCAGCTGGTCACGACTGGCCAGTTCCCTGCAGATATCAGACTCCAAGTCGCGAAAGTAGTCCCATCCATTTTGGGCAACGATCTCCGGAATCGTGCGTTTCGCACGCGCGACGATCTCCGCATCGGTTGATACAAGCGTTCGGCCCAACCGCGCCGCCAGCAGTCGGCCCACCATGCTCTTGCCGGTCCCTCGATAGCCAATCAGCACGATGTTCATGAGAAACGGGACTCCAGGACGGTGCGCATCACGTCAGTTGGGGCAGTTTGATTGGTCCACAGTTCAAACTGAGCGGCGGCTTGATGAAGAAACATCTCGAGTCCGGGAATCGTACGACAACCTATCGCCTTTGCATCCTTCAGCAACTGGGTATCCCGAGGATTGTAGACGATATCCATGACCGTCAATCCCGCATGCAGCAACGTCGCAGGCACAGCAGTTCCCTGTACGTTGGGCGACATGCCCATCGGGGTGCAATGGATCAGCACATGCGTATCCGGCAGAACTTTTCGCAACGTCTTCTCGTCTAGAGGCGATACCTGCACGGCCATCCCAGTCTTCGACTGGAGATCTCCGGCCAAAGCAGTACGTTCCCGATCATCGATCCCTAGTATGCTCAAGCGGTCGATCCCAGCTTCAGTCCCAAGCGCGAATGCAATCGCACGAGCCGCGCCCCCGGATCCGAGCATGACAACTTGACGCCCTTTCAAGGCAACTCCGCCCTCACAAAGCGCACGCAACGCGCCGGTCGCGTCGGTGTTATAGCCTGTCAGGGTCCCGCCTTCAGCCACAATGGTATTGATCGCACCAATATGACGCGCGGTCGGCTCAACCGCGTCAAGAAATGGAACGGCTGCCACCTTGTGAGGGATCGTCACGCTGGCACCGCGGAAGTTACCTAAAACGCGCAGCCCCCGAATCGCATCGCCGATCGCTTCCACGCGGAAGGCCAGATACACGAAGTTCAGCCCGAGTTCCTGAAACGCGGCATTATGAATCGCCGGCGAAAGCGAATGTTCGACGGGATTACCTATGACACCGCAGAACTGAGTATGTGCGTTGATATCCATAGGTCGAGAACTCACGACTGCTGCTGATTCAGAAGAACAGATAGGCACCCATCGAGACGGCAGTGGGGTTGACCATTCGCAAGAAACACCGACTCACGAGATCGTCATCCCTCCATCGATTGGAAAGGTCCCGCCCGTAACCCAGGCTGCCTCGTCAGAAACCAGATAGAGAGCCATATTGGCCACCTCTTCTGGTTTACCAGCTCGACGGATAGGATAGTGGGCGAGAATCGGAGCCAGTTGCTCGGGATTGCTCATCAACGGAGCGGCCATCGGCGTATCGATGAGTCCGGGATTCACCACGTTGCAGCGAATGCCCTCCTTGGCGTAGTCAACCGCGATGGCTCTGGTCATGGCATCGAGCGCCCCCTTGGATGCAGCATAGGCCGGCAATGTAGGAAGTCCGACGAGGCTCGCGATGGAGGATATATTAACGATTGCGCCCTGCCCCTGCTTCAACATCTGCGGCAGCGCCGCTCGCGTCATCCGGAACACCCCGGTGAGATTGACGTCGAGAACCTGCGCCCAGGTCGCATCATCGATCTCATGCAGACGCTTCCCGAAATCCCCGACCCCGGCATTGTTCACGAGGATATCAAGCCGTCCGAACTGCTGCACCGTCACCAGCACGGCCTCCTGGGCATGGCGTTCGTCTGTGACCGATCCGGCAACGGCGACGGCCTTGCCCTGCGCCTTCACAATGTCGCTCACGACTCGATCCAGCTCTCCTTGCCGTCTCCCCGTAATCACGACCGATGCTCCTTCGCGCGCAAAGGCTTTCGCGATCGCTTCACCGATACCCGCGTTGCCCCCTGTGACGACCGCCACCTTCCCCTGCAATCGATTCATCGCGCGTCGTCCTCTCGCTCTTCATGAGCATCACTAGCCTCGTCCGTAGCCTCAACCGCTTGAGCAGTAGGCCACAAACCCGATTCAATTTTCCTCGCCACTGTAATGAAGCCTGAATGGGCGACCATTCGGTGATCCGGACGTACGCTACGCCCCTGAATCGACCAAGTCCTCAACAGCGACTCAAACGTTTCAATCATGCCAAAGACCATCGCTTTCTCAAGGGCCCCAACCGTCTGTACCACTTGAGGAACGGTAGGAACAAAACTCAGATACATGCCGCCGGGCCGAAGGACCTGCGCGGCATGCGGGACCACCTGCCAGGGCTCAGGAAGATCGAGGACGAGACGATCGAACGGCAAGCCATCGTCGAGCAAGCTGATCCCCTCGTACACGTTCCGACGAAGCGAGATAAGGTTGGGCATCGGGCCCATATACCGTTCGATGTTCGTCATCGCCGTTTTCGCGAAATCCTCGCGGGCTTCGTACGTCACGACGACGCCCCGCGGACCCACGGCTCGCAAGAGGGCCATCGTCAAGGCCCCTGAACCAGTCCCCGCTTCGAAGACGCGCGCCCCGGGATAGACATCTGCCCACATGGGAATGAGCGCCAGATCCTTCGGGTACAACACCTGCGCGCCTCGTGGCATCTTCAGCACATAGTCGCCAAACGTCGGCTTCAACGCCAACATCGTCTTGTTGCCTGAAAGCGTGACGAGAGAACCATCGGGCTTTCCAATGAGATCGTCGTGCGCAATTTTATGACCGCTCAGTTGATAGCGATCTCCGGCCTTCAGGGTCAGGGCATACTGCCGCCCTTTCTTATCAACCAAATGAATACGTTCGCCTGATTGAAATTGTGACATGAGGGCTCATTCTAGAAGTGCTGTGCCGTGTTTTCAACCAAACAAACGGCCAACAGGAGGGATTTCTCGACCTCACCATGAATCTTCTTGAAAAGCTACTTGCACGTATGACAAGAACGCGAGGCTGTGACGCTCATTGCGCGCGTAGTGGCGAACAGTCTCACCACAACTTTCTCACCTCCCATCTATAGATCACTCATTTCTCGAAAGGGCTGACCGAAAAGGAGATGTGGTGATTCAGCCTGTTGCTCAATTTCCACCACTACACAGCACACCTGCAGCAAGGTTGCCTCACTCCCCTCTCTGAGATCCTCATTAAGCCACTCTAATAGAGCAGCCTTTTCCATAAGATCGCGATCCGCCATTCTCATGAACAATCCAGCACAGGATTTGCTCCGTAATGAGGCAAGAGAGCAACCCGTCCGCACAACACCCAGCATGAATCGTTTCACGGAACGCTGTCTCTCATAGAATAGAACACAAGAACCTGAACTCGTTGAGGTCACAATCATGCGGAGCAACACATCAGAAAGTCAGAGGAGGGGCGACGACATGAAAAAGAATCTATTTCCAACCCCTGAGCAGGAAGAGCTTGTCACGATGGCAAAGGACGTTGATGCGGACGATCCCGAAGCGAGCGACCTGTTAGATGTGATCGGCAAGGACACCTCTGAAGAGGAACAACCAGAGGAGCCAGTGAAGACGTCGACTCGTACCGCGGTGAGCAGCGGCCCGTTCATGTTGGAGTCACTCTACTTTCGCTCCTTCGGCGAACGAGCCCTCTTGACCAGAGAAGAAGAAGTCGAGCTGGCAAAGAAGATCGATTCCGGAACGAGCACAATTCGGAAGACCTTACGCCAGACTCTCCGAGTCTTCCCTAAGCTCACGCGCACAACCTCGGTGCTTGAGGCGCAACACACACTCCAGATGGTCAAAGGTTTGAGCGGACTCTCAGCCAGCGCGATCGATAAAGCCGAGCAGAGGCTCGCTGAAATGATCAACCAGGAAACTGGGCAGCAGAAGCTTCCTGTGACCATCGCCAAACAACTCAAGGAAGGATTAGCCACCCTCCGCTCCGCTCGGATCGTGCTTGAGCGGGCCAAGGACGAATTAGTGCGCTGCAACTTACGGCTCGTCGTGGATGTCGCAAAACATTACACCGGTCGCGGACTGACGCTGCTGGACCTCGTGCAAGAAGGCAATATTGGGTTGATGAAAGCGGCCGAACGCTATCAATACCGCAAGGGGTTCAAATTCAGCACCTATGCAACCTGGTGGATCCGCCAAGGCATCACCCGTGCGCTCGCAGATCAATCGCGAACCATTCGCATTCCGGTTCACCAGACTGAAGCCTCGCACCGAATCCTCCGTGTCACCAGACGGCTCGGACAACAGCTGGGCCGGCCGGCCCGAATCGAAGAAGTGGCGGACGTGCTGCGGATGAGACCGGAACGACTCCACGAAACCGTGCAGGCCTTTCAAGAGCCGGTCGCCTTGGAAAAACTGGTGGGCGACGGAAGCACGGAATTCGGGGAGCTACTCCCAGACCTGCAAGCCATTCCGCCAGATGCCAATGTGCACCAGACGGAAATGGCGCAGCAACTTGAACGTATTCTCGACACACTCACGCCACGAGAGCAAACCGTCATCCGCCTGCGCTTCGGGATCGGCCACGATCAGTCCTGCACATTGGAGCAGGTAGGGCAAAGCCTGTCGGTCACGAGGGAGCGGATTCGCCAGATCGAGGCGAAAGCGCTCAAGAAACTGAAAACCCCCCAGATTAAGGAAATGTTTGCCGCCATCCAGTAAACCGCAGACTCATGAAGCAGAAAGGGGCGAGGATCATCCTCGCCCCTTTCTATCACGCAGCTTTCACCCTGAGGGCACTTATGCCACAATGATGCCGACTCAGTATGTGAGGCCCCATGACTACAGTCCGCACAGTAGAGATGAACTCCAGCCCCTTTCACTTCTTCACAATTTCGCTCCTTCTCCCTCTTGTCATCGTCATGGTCCTAGACGGACGGATTGCCAAGGCTGAGACCGTGATTGGATCGGTCTCCATCCACGAAAAACCCCTGTCAGTTCCTGCCGTCGTAGCGAAAGTGCGTCCCTCGGTTGTCACCATTCTCACTCGCGGCATGCCGGCCACTCCCACGCAGGCCCAATCGGGATCTGGGTCCGGCGTGATTATCGACGAAAGTGGCTATATCCTGACGAACAATCATTTAGTTGCGGGTATCAAGAGCCTGGTCGTCGGACTCTCAACGGGTCGGCTCACCCCCGGCCGTGTCGTGGCGCGGGATTTCCTGCTGGACCTGGCCCTCGTCAAGATCACGGCAACGGACTTGGTGCCCGCGACGCTCAGTCCTGTGCCGGTTCTTGAGATTGGCGAGTCGGTCGTTGCCATCGGCAATCCCCTCGCACTCAAGGGGGGGTCGACCGTTACCGTCGGTGTCGTCAGCGCCGTCGATCGCTCAGTGCTCACTCCGGATGGCGAAACACTCTACGATCTGATCCAAACCGATGCGGCCATCAACCCTGGCAATAGCGGAGGTCCGCTCGTGGATCTAGCCGGTCATGTGATCGGCATTAATGTGGCCATCGCGCCATCCGCTCAGGCCATTAGTTATGCGATTTCGATGGAGGCCATCTACCCCCACATTCAATCGATGATCGTCCGTGGATCGGTCCTTCGCTCGGACATCGGATTTACGCCTGTGACCATCACCGCAAGCATCATGGCGAGTTTCGGACTGGACGGTGACCGCGGGGTCTTGACGCTGAATGTCGAGCCGGGAGGAGCAGCCGTCACAGGAGGCCTCCAGAACGGCGACATTATTACTGCCGTCGATCAACATCAGATCTATAACCTTGGAGACTTCTGGCACTCCATCCAACGTTCGGGAGACCTCCCCAGCCTGCAACTGACCGTACAGAGAAAAAACGTCCAGTCCACCATCTCGATTCAGAAGCCTTCGCTACAGAAGGCCCTCCCATGAATCGCGCCGACGGATCCCGGCACAGTCACGAATTCACAGGACACGAGAGCGGGCCCAGTCCGCAAGAAGGCACGCTCGTCCAGTTTTCCAAGCCGGTCCCCTATGACGAAGCCTGGATACTGCAGCAACAATTACGGGAAGAACGGATTGCGGAGAGGCAAGGGGATACGTTGTTACTCCTTGAGCATCAACCCGTCTATACCCTGGGTCGAGGCACCAAGCCCGCACATTGGGCCTGCGGAGAAGAAACCCTCCGCCAAACAGGTGCCAACTTCCAATCCGTCGATCGTGGCGGCTCCATTACCTATCATGGACCGGGACAGATCGTGGGCTATCCGATCCTCAAGCTGTCGCGTTACTGCTCAGGGCCGAAACAATATGTGCGGAAGTTGGAAGAGGTCTTGATCCATACGCTCGCACGATGGGGGATTGAAGGTTATCCTGTCGAGAAGACACCTGGCGTCTGGGTCCGCTGGCGTAATGCGGATGCAAAGATTGCGGCGATCGGAGTCCGGGTCGATCATGGCGTGACGCTTCACGGATTCGCGCTCAACGTCGATCTGGACCTCTCCCCCTTTTCCCATATCGTGCCCTGTGGCCTAACCGCGTGCCCTATCACGTCCATGGCCGACATCCGACAGTCTCCCTTGTCCATTTCGACCGTCGCGCAACAGGTGGCACAGGAATTCGCGCAAACGTTCAACGTACGATGGGTGAACCTCCCGCTCGAGATCATGGGACAGGGACACCATCACATTACCCTCGCCGCGACGACGCTCACGCACAGCTGACGAGAGGAACCGCCTATGCACGAACTCGACACACCGACCTTCCGACTGGCGGTGGCGCAATTTGACCAAGCAGCCGAGGCCATGGAACTCGATCCTAGTTTGCGCGAGCGGCTGAAACTTCCACAGCGGTCTCTGATCGTCAGTGTGCCCATTCGAATGGATGACGGCCGGGTGGAGGTCTATACCGGCTATCGTGTGCAGCATGATTCCTCTCGGGGCCCCACCAAGGGCGGCATTCGCTATCACCCAAACGTAAATCTTGGGGAAGTCGCGGCACTCGCCATGTGGATGACCTGGAAATGTGCATTGGCTGACCTGCCTTATGGCGGAGCGAAGGGTGGAGTTGCGGTCGATCCGAAACAATTGTCGCGGGCAGAATTGCAACGATTGACCAGACGCTATGCAGCGGAAATCTTCCCCTTGATCGGCCCAGAGAAGGACGTACCGGCGCTGGACGTCGGTACAGATGCCCAGGTGATGGCTTGGATCATGGACACCTACAGTCAGCAAGTGGGGTATTCAGTGCCAGGCGTCGTGACTGGCAAGCCCCTTTCGATTGGAGGCAGCCTTGGACGCGAGGAAGCCACCGGCCGCGGAGTGGTCTATGTCACCATCGAAGCGCTTCGTCACCTCAAGCTCGATATCCGGAACAGCACTGTGGCGATCCAGGGATTCGGCAATGTGGGGGCCCACACTGCCCGCATCATGCAGGAATGTGGCGCTCGCGTCATCGCCGTGAGCGACGTGACCGGAGGCATTCACAACGCAACCGGTCTGGACATTCCTGAACTCCTCACGCGCTGTAAAACTCACGGGCAATCCCTCCGTGACACCAAGCTGGGAGACTGGCTCTCCAACGACGAACTACTGCAGCTTGACTGCACCGTGCTGGTCCCCGCTGCGTTATCTGAACAGATCACCGGGCAGAATGCCGGGAAGCTCCGCTGCAGGGTTCTCGCTGAAGGAGCAAACGGCCCGACAACACTGGAGGCCGATCGCATCCTGCAAGATCGGGGGGTCTTTATCATTCCAGACATCCTGGCCAACTCCGGTGGCGTCATCGTGTCCTACTTCGAATGGGTGCAGGATGGGCAGCGTTTTTTCTGGAAAGCCAAGGACATTCAAGAGCGACTGCAAGATATTCTGATCAACGCCTTCCATCGGACGTTACAGTTTTCCCTTTCCAAGAACACGTCCATGCGTATGTCCGCATTGATGAGCGGAATCGACAAAGTGGCTCAAGCCCATCTCCATCGCGGTCTGTATCCGTGAGCGATACACGGCACCAGGGCAAGGGCCACCAACAGCCCGGGACTCCCGATTGAGGGACTATGCGTTGGCCGCACTTGCTGGAATTTGGCTGGCCGACGGGATCGTGCTCTTGATATCTCCACGCTACATCATCGCGCAGGTCCGCGAAGTCCTGCAGCAATCCCCTGGGATATTGCGATGGGAGCTTCTTGCGATCTTCGGAGGCGCCTTCTTGCTCTTTACTGCGAAAGACCTGCCTTACCCATTGCTCTGGATGGTCACGGCGGGAGGCATGATCGCGAAAGGCGCCTTCCTGTCGATCGGACCACTCTCGTGGCGTAAACCAGTCATTGAGTGGTGCCTTGGACGAGAAGACATCGACTACCGGTTCTGGGGACTGGGTCTCTGTATGCTTGCGGTCCTGTTATTCCATGCGCTAGGGTGGATCGGTCGAAACTGAGTCCGGTGAATGGTTGGAGACCCGTAGAATGGATCGGGATGCCCTGTTATCCCTCTGGGAAGCCCACAAAGAGGCGCAATGGCCTCACGTGGAACGCCAACATGAGGGGCCGTTGATGACGTTGGATACGGTGATCAGTGGATGTGTGGTGTATTTCCTCGATAGTCCAGAAGGCCTTGATGCCCAGCGCCTCGTGATCCTCGAAGATTGCGTTGCCGATCTCGAGGGCCTGACCAACGAGCTTAACGAAGATTGCCGGCCCTATTTTCAACGACTCCGGCACCTCGGTGCCGCCCTCATGAGCACACATCACCGCAACTAATCTCTCACGTCGGGATACGAGCAGGGATGGTTCAACGCCCCCATTGCTCCACAGACGTTACGGTGCCTCAATAATATCCTTCTTCATTGCCCCCAATAGACCCAAAAGTTCTCCCTTTTCTTGCGCCGGCACCTTCGCCACTTCCATCGCTCTCACCAGATCCTCTACAAATGCTTCAACGGCTCCAGTGGAAATCCTCATCCCGACATGAGTCGTCTTCATGTCGCGCCCGCTGTAGATACGGACCTCCTGTCGCCATGCAGATGTAATCGGCGAGGTGGCCTTTCAGTTTCCGTATATCGGGGGTCGCAAACCGGCCATTGATCCTGGTATCAGCAAGCACATTGGCCACACATTGTTCGACAACCACGGAAATGACGGGTTTTCCACCAATCCGCGCATAGAGAGACTTGCCTGTCGGAGTCTGCTCCATTGCCACACAGCCTGCAAAGACCGTCAACAGACCGAGCCCGGCAACCGTTCGCCACAATATACATTTCGTCGGCACCTGCCCCCTCGCATTCAGCCATTCCTTGCAAGTTCTCAGACTGTTCGATAAAATGCACGCATACTGGATGGTCCCACCAATTTCGCCATTAAATTTCCAACGTCCTACATCTCTCGGAACCCATGCGAAGGAGGAGTCGATGAAGAGTTTACTGCGAGTTGTCACGCTAATCTGCATAGTGATGACCGGAGTCTGTGCATGGGTCTCCCCTGGCTACGGAGAGCCCTACGAATTGAGCAAGCACGACGTGATGGACCCTAAGACCTTGAAGAGTGTCGACATTTCGCTGTTTGGAGTCAAGTTGGGAGATGCTGAAGCCACCGCCGTGGACTCGCTGATAAATGAAAAGATTTCTGGAATTAAAGTGGAGCAGGAAGCTTCCTTTATTTTCTTGCTTGACCAACGCAAACCAACCGGGCCAATGGCTGGCGTACGCATCCAGGATGGCAAAGTCGATCTGATCTTTATCAATAATCGATTTTCGTATAAGACTCGCGGCATCTTTCGCAACGTGTTGAACAGCGAAAGCCCGGATGACGTGCGGAAACTCTTGGGACAGGAAGACTACGGAGACGAAAACGTGATGGGCGCGATCCTGGCGTACGACAAACAGGGATTCGTCATCAATTATCTCGGGAAAGATGTCAACGTGGAGTTTTCCTCAACTCGGTAGCAGACCCGATACGATTAGCCACTCATCGCATTAGAGAGACTCCTGCTTTCTTGCCATATATACGTCTCTACCACGGCAAGACGCATTACACCTACCCGCTCACCCGGTGAATAGCTTGCACGAGCAGGCCACCTGATGGCAGCCCACTCAACGTCATCCATGTGCCTGTCGACTTGATCAAACAGGGAGTTCAGTGTGGAACGTCGGCGACCTGCAACCCGTAGGTAATGAGGTTCGTCGCGGTATTCCATCGACGATTCGAGTTGAGGATCACGAGGAGAAGATCACTCCCGTTCTGAGAGACTTTGGCAATAAGACATCGGCCGGCTTTGGACGTAAAGCCTGTCTTAATCCCTTCAACACCGGGAATGCGTCCCAGCAATTTGTTCGTAGTGTGCAAAATATACGCATGGTGACCGTTCACAGCCGTGATGATCGCGCGCTCCTCACGGACCAACTGCCGGAAAGTCGGCTGATCAAGGGCAATGAGGCTCAGCGCGGCGAGATCTTCGGCCGTCGAATAATGGTCTGGATTATCGAACCCACAGCCATTACTGAAATGCGTATCAGCCAAACCCAAGGCGGCAGCCTTGGCATTCATGAGCCTCACGAACTGTGCTTCATCGCCACCGACATGCTCCACCGCTGCAAGGCACGCATCGTTCGCGGACATGATCAACATAGCCTTCAACAGATCTTCCAGCCTAAAGACCTGCCCTGCTTTCACACGCAAATGCGTCTTATGGGCCCGTGCGGCATTGGGGCTAATCGTGACGAGGTCATCTAAGTGACCTTTTTCGAGAATGACCAGAGCCGACATAATTTTCGTAAGACTGGCGGGAGACATGCGCTTCCCGGCATCGTGCTCATACAATACTCGCCCAGTTTTGAGATCCTTGAGAAGAATGCCATGGGCTGGAGCGACTCGCCAGGGAGGAAATTGGTGCGTAACAATCGCCGTGTGGGCATGTACCGGTTTAGCTGTCGCGTTCTTCGCATACGCGATAGAGAAAGTACCCGTGGTGGCACTGATCACTACAAGCCCAATGAACAGCTCCACCGCACGGATCAGGACTGTTCCCCGAGAGGACATCTTGCAATCTCTTGCCATCATGAACTCATGGCTCCTACTCATAACGTAAAGGACTCCCGCACCTTCCCTCCACGAAATCCACTGTCGATCACTTTATGAAAAAATCGAAGCAAATCGGCAAGGTCAATCCAGAAGCCGCAATTCAAACAACGGGCATAGAGACGCCGATTCTCTAACGTATAGTGACGCTCAATCATCATACATCCCTTGCATTTCAAACAGTCCATCGAGGCGCCTGTCTTCAGATTCCGTAGCTATCGGAGTCGATTCATAACTAAGGCTAAGCAACCGGCCAACAGCCCTCCGCCGAAAATCGTCGTGCCAAACGAGAGGTACGGGCTCGCTCCACTGCCGGGAGGGGCTCCATCGAGCAAGTCTCGTACGCCACCCTGCACCATCAGCACAGACAGGGTGAGCAGCGCGCCGACAGCAAACCACCACCCAAAAGATCTCACTGGTATCCTCGAAACAGAGCATCAGCAGGCCTAAAACGCACTGTGGGCCACTCTATCCGAGGGTCAGTAGGCTGTCAAGCAGACGGCTCTTTGCCGTCACTCCTGCATATCGGAAAGCGACGCACAGGCCTCACGGCACACTTACCGCAGGAGCGATCGCCCTTTTCAATCCTTTATGAAGAAAGATGGAGACCGTTCCACTACCGTTATCTACGGTGACCAGCCCCGGCTCTTCAGCCTCCTTCGTCGTAACTCTGAAAATGGCGAGCGCGAAGGAGCCTGGCTTCGTCCGATAATTTCTCGGCGGATATTCGAAGGTTCCATCGCCCCGGCCGAAGAGAATAGAGAGATCGCTCGACTGAATATTGACGATAGCCACGTCGGTGCGTCGGTCGCCGTTGAAATCTCGTGCGAGCCCGAAATTGGGCCCTGCATCGGCGCCGGAGTCGTGTCCTGCCTGAAAGGTCCCATCCCCGTTACCGAGATACGTCGTAAAGCTATCTCCTTCGCCATTGATCACGAGTAAATCACTATTCCGGTCATTATTGAAATCTGCGAAACTCACCCCGAGTGGACGCTTCCCCGTCTTATAGTCGACGGGGGGACGAAACGTGCCGTCCCCATTTCCAACCCAGATGGAGACCGCATTCGACATCGGCCCCCCGTTGGTTACGGCCAAATCGATCTTCCCATCGCCATTCAAGTCGGCCAACGCCACAGACGTGGGCGTATCGCCATATTCGTACTGCGCCCCATGGGAGAATTCACCGGTGCCGGTCCCCAAAAATACCTTGATCTTGTCGTTTCGCAATGCAACCACGAGGTCCGCGGCACCATCGCTGTTGAGGTCGCCGCTGGCAATGGCAATGGGAGTCCGATGTACCGGGTAGCGCGGACCTTCTTCAAATTTCCCGTCGTTCCGACCGAAGAGGATGGCCACCTCGTCTCCCCCTGAGCAAGCCAAGGCCACATCGGAGTACGGATCATGATTGAACATCCCGAGAGCGAGCGAGCGGGGCTCTTTACAGGTATTGAGTTGGACTTGCTCGCGAAAGGTGCCGTCGCCGTTCCCCAAAAGAATCGAAAGCGTATTGCTGCCGATGTTGGTCGTCAATAAATCGGTCAACCCATCTTGATTCACATCGGTAGTGGTGACAGTCGTTGGGCTCTTACCAACTTGATAACTGGCAAAATAGTAGAAGAGATCCGGTGGGGTATAGGGATCTTGCTTGATACAGCCGCTTGCCGTAAGAAGACACAGACTTGTCGCCAAGGCCATAAGACACCATGGCCTGCCGCCATAACGGCCGTCGCCTTTTATGATCACATGCGACTCCTTGAGCAAAAAACTGGCGACAGAAAAATAGCCTGCATAGAGGTGCCTTGTTACTGGGCCTTCCAGTCGAGCGAGCCGCGCCAGTATACAGACCACCGCTTTCTCCTGGCAATCAATCCAACGGCACGACAATCCCTACCAAATCGTAATTTCTCCAATCTTGGAGCGCTTACCAACGGCTTTGAAAATGGAACAGAGTTTGAGGTAGAATGCCCTCCTTAGTTTGGCAAGGAGGAATCATGAGCAAGATGATGCAGATCGAACTATCGATGTACGGTATCGCTGAAGTATTGCACTGGTGCCACGACCGTAATAAAGGACGCGTCCCCGGAGTAGACACGGCTGGCTTCGAGAAGATGAAGGCGCTATTGGCGGAAAAGCCTCAGTCCGGAGATTATTTCACCCTCGATCAGTTCTGGAAAAAGAGAGTCGTCTTGGACTTGACGGAAGACGAGGTCACGACGATTGATCGTTGTCTCTATGATATCCCCAATTTCGATAGCGAGCCTCTCCCGCAAATCCGTCATAAGTTTTGGCCGCAGCAGGCAGCCGCCCTCTAATACAGCAGGGGCCGTCCTCAAACGGCCCCTGTCTCTACCTCATAGAATAGCCCCAGACTACTCGTCCAAGACGGGCCGAGAGCCGCGCGAAGAACCTATATCGCCATGGTGCAAGCTGGCGGGAAGAAGAAACTGCCCTTACAGGATGCTCAAAAAATCCGTCCAGCAAGGCCGCAGCGAATGAAAGCCCGAGGCGTACCCTTTGGATACGTTGAGGGTTTGAACGAAGCGAGAACAAAGCTGGCGGGCTGTTTCAGCATCCTGCCGGTTAGAGTGTCCCTTCACCCTTAAGATAGCGGCGAAAACGGTCCATCAAGTCGGCGCCCAATGTCCC
>JBDSKU010000141.1:0-7959 GCA_039916745.1 Nitrospiraceae bacterium | reverse complement strand
GATCGCGCCTCCGAGGCCGCCGGGCGGCTGGAGATCATGGGCCATACCGGTGCGTGTATCCAGACCGAGCAAGCCCTCGCCGATCTGGAACAGGAGGTGGCCCGCCTCCGAGCCGCACTGACGACTTTCATTGGGGAGGACACGACATGCGCATCTTGATCGCGGACGACGATGACGTCTCTCGCTTGGAGTTGGCCGCGCTGCTCATCCGCCATGGCCACGAGGTGATGGCGGTCTCGGACGGCACGGAAGCCTGGGACATTCTGCAAGGGGACGACCCACCGCGGCTGGCCATCCTCGACTGGCTGATGGAAGAGATGGACGGTGTCGAGGTCTGCCGCCGGGTGCGCGAGCGCCCCGGCCTCCAAAGCCTCTACGTGATCCTGCTCACGTCCCGTGTGAACAAAGAAGATATCCTCGCAGGGCTCCAGGCCGGGGCCAACGACTATATCACCAAGCCGTTCGACCGCGACGAACTGCTAGCCCGTGTCCGCGTGGGCGAGCACATGATCGGCTTGCAGGCTGAACTGACGGGACGGGTGCTCGAATTGGAACAGGCCCTCGCCCAGGTAAAGCAGCTTCAGGGGCTGCTGCCAATCTGTTGCTACTGCAAGAGCATCCGCGATGACAAAAATTATTGGCACCAGGTGGAAACCTATTTCCAATCCCATTCCGAGGCAGAGTTCAGCCACGGCATCTGCCCGGGATGCTGGGAGAAGGTTGTCACACCCCAGTTGCTGGAGGAGGACACGACGGTCCCTGACGCGTGATCGCGGTGGCTAACCGTGCCTCAAGGCCTGGAAATGGCGCGAACGATCACCGTGCTCGAATTGCACACTCAGGGCTATCCGGTGTGCCCGCTGAAAATGTCAAAGAAGGCCTGACGAATCATCGAGAGGTATCCGACAGGCAGACCAGTGGCTGCTCCCATCTTCGACGCCTTCGCTCCCGCATATGAGATACAGAGAAGCGCCTCAAGGATCTTGCTGGACTGAGACTCCATCCTGGTAAGATGCCGCAAGGGGTCTTCTCCAGCAATGAGTAAGGGGTAGAATCTTATCCGGAACCGGACAGTTCAGTGAACCTATGGACCAAAAGACCGGTGAAACACTCGACAAGGACCGCTTCCGCCGAGAACTCGGCGAAGGCATCGAACGTGACCGAGGAGGAGGATCGCCATGAAACAGGCACAGAAACGTCGCAAAACCAGCGTGCCTTCACGCAAGATCCGATATGCCGTCGTTGGGCTGGGGCACATTGCGCAGAACGCGATGCTCCCGGCCTTTGCCCATGCCGGAAGCAATTCGCAGTTGGTGGCCCTGGTATCTGGCGACAAGGAAAAACTCGTGAAGCTCGGACGGAAATACCACATGTCGGCGCTGTACTCGTATGGGCAGTATGACGAGTGTCTCGCGAGCGAGACCGTCGATGCCGTGTACATCGCGCTGCCGAACAGCTTGCACCTCGACTACGCCGTGCGCGCCGCGAAGGCCGGCGTCCATGTACTGTGTGAAAAGCCCTTGGCGGTGACCGCGCAGGAGTGGAGCGCTCTACGATATCGGTATTTATTGTATCAACGCCGCACGGTATCTGTTTCGCGCAGAGCCCACCGAAGTGTTCGCGGCTGTCGCAAGTTGTGCCGACACCCGCTTCGCCGAGGTCGACGAAATGGTGAGCGCCGTGATGCGCTTTCCGGATAGCCGCCTCGCAACATTCACTTGCAGCTTCGGAGCCGATACCAGGTGACCGGCACCCACGGCGATCTCGAGGTATCGCCGGCCTACAGCTATGCCGACACGATCGAGCATCGGCTGACGCTCCACGAGAAAACCACCGCACGCACGTTCGCGAAACGCGACCAGTTCACGGCAGAGCTCGTCTATTTCTCGAATTGCATCCTCCAACGCCGGCAACCGAAGCCCTCCGCCGCGGAGGGCACCATCGACGTCGCGATCATCGAGGCACTCACCAAGTCCGCACAACTCGGCAGGGCGGTCAAGATCAAGGGCTTGCCGCGCGCTACGCGTCCCACCGGCATGCAAGAGATCGCACGACCAGCAGGGAGAAAGCCGGAATAGGTGGAAGTCAAACCCTCTCACTGACTCACGGAACGCCTCACACTCCAAGAAATCGCTTGGACTGACGTCGCAACCCTGGCAGGATGACGCAGGGGTCATCTTCTGCATCACACTTTACGTAGCCTCACGACGTAAAACGGGATACGACAGCGTGAGGCGTCGAGCGAGGCCATCATGACTGGGAAGCCATTGGAGCAATCGGCGACATTCTCGGCGCAATAGCGGTGATAGCCACACTTGGCTATCTGGCTGTACAAATTAAAGTAGCCCACACCGTTGAGAGTGATACAAACCGGCAACAGCGAGGCGCCGGGGTCGACGAAACAGAGAGAGGCGGTGTGAGTGACCCTCGTTCTCGATGAGCGGTACTGGACAGAGTTTCTCTGCGTAAGGATAATGCCTGGGACTCTTGAAGAATGGTGAGGCGTTCCGGCTGACCGCGCTTGTCCCCCACATTCCCCCCGGCTTCTCGACAGGATCAATCGCAGCACGTACGCACCGGTGGTCCGGAAAGCGTGCTACTCAATTCGCCTCCCCATCCGTCCTGCCCGGCGACCGGCTCTTGATCGGAGAGACGGTGTGGGATACCCGGCCGCTTCACCGAACGGTGGACTATTCTAGCGATGATGAAGACCACGGCGGGAGAGAAACTTGCGGGTGAATTAGGGTTTCTTCTTGTTCTTGCTCGACGAGTTGTCCGAGAACAGCAGCCAGCCGAGTTCGATGAAGCCGATCGCCACGCCGGTGATGGCGAGCCAGGTTCAAACCTGACCCCTGTTAGCGTTACGGCTTAAAGTGGATTCTTACATACTCCTTGGTCGCTAAAACGGGATCGACGCTTGGCTCGTTCTTTCATTGAATCAGCGCAACAGCGATGATGGGTTTCTCGCCTTGTCTCCTTGCGATAGCTCCAAGCCCCGTTTCTCAGCCTCCCCTCCTTCTCCATCACGTAATCCAATGATATAAGAATCTAAAACTCGTTGCTTTTACACAGGAGCAATGGCTTTATTAACTATCGGCGAGCAACCACTGGAACATTCCTGACAGGGTTGGTACAGAGTAGGCGGTTTCGGATACGTCACGAACGCAGCTCGACCCCTCTGTGCATATTCTAGATGCTGTGTCACTCCCGAATCATGAACCAGTTGGCGGAGATACGACCATGAGGATTCTGGCGCTGAGGCCAGTCCTGTATATCCTGATCATTCTGTGCGGCATCATCGGCCCATTCCTGTTCAAGCTTCGCGCCAATGGTATCTTCGCCTGTCCAGCCGATGGATATACCGGCAACCAGTATCTCGCATACTGCCAGGTGACGGGGTACGGCGATTACGACCATGGCGCCTTCTGGTTTGGTCTGGAGCCTGACATTGAACGGTTTGCCACTGAGGCGGACGTCCTGTTCCTCGGAAGCAGCCGTATGCAGTTTGCCTTTTCCAGCCAGGCCACTCACAAATGGTTTTCCACGCCGCCGGTTCGCTACTATTTGATGGGATTTAGCTTTACCGAAAATATCTCCTTTAGTGCACCGCTCTTATCCAAACTACAGCCGAAGGCAAAAGTCTATATCATCAACGTCGATCGATTTTTCGAGGACAAGGAAACCGAGGTCGGCAAGGCGATCTTGAGAGAGAGCGACGCGCTGGCGCGATCCAAGGAGAAGCGGTTCTGGCAAGTCCTTCACGAGCCGGTTTGTACAACGCTTTCCATGCTCTGCGGGAAAGAAGCTTCATTTTTCCGAACCCGGGGGACCGGCGCATGGCACTTGAAAGGCATCAGGCTCTGGGAAGGATCCAAAGATGTCGCTGACGGACCCGCCAGCGACATTGACCGCTGGGAACATTACGCCGCCTTGGGCAAGCAGTTTCTCTCGCAGCTACCGGTTGACCGACGTTGCGTGTTATTAACGATCGCCCCCTACAATGCAACGAAGAGGGCGGAAGCGACCGCCATTGCCAGCGTACTCAACATGGATCTCTTAATACCGCCACTAGAAGGTCTCCACACGTTCGACGGCTCCCACCTGGATCGACCGAGTGCGGAGCGTTGGTCGCAGGCATTCCTCGATATGGCCGGACCAAGGATTCGCGAATGTCTTAGCGAAGCACGGACATCTTCCGGACCCATGAACGAGTTGTCGCATTCATGAGCTGTTGGAACGATCGGCTACAACCATGAACTGGCTACCGTCTCCACACGATTTCAGACAGAGCCTCCGGACGGCACTCGCAGTCACCGACCCCCTCGAGCGCCTGGAGACGCTCGCCGCCCTTGCGCAACATCAACTGGGGTTCCTGGAAACGATCCAGCTCGACAACGCACTGGGAAAGACCGCTGCGACGGCGAATGCCCCCTTTGTACAGCTTCGCCTCGCCCTGCTCTCTTCCTGCACCATCGATCACTTACTACCGGCCATTCGCATTGCGGGGCTGCGTCGCCGCCTGCTCATTGAGGTCTACATAGGATCGTTCGGGCAATACCGCCAAGAACTGCTTGATCCGGCGTCGGCATTACATGGCTTTCGTCCCGATATAATTTTATTCTCGCTGACGGCGCGTGAAGCGATTGCCGGCATGCCGCTTGGCTCGACAACGGATGAAGCACATCATGCCATTGCCCGTGCGAGCGAGGATGTGCAACAGCTCTGGCGCACCGCACGCGAGACCTTCAAAGCCACCGTCATTCAACAGTCGTTCCTCGATGTGTCGGAACCCCTCTTCGGCAGCTACGACCGGCTCGTGCCTGGAACCCCTATCAGACTCATTACCCATTTGAACGACCTGCTCACGGACGCCGCAGCACGGGAGCAGGTGCTCTGGCTCGACATTGCGAGGGCCAGCGCACGCGACGGCCTCGACGCCTGGTTCGACGCCGCACGGTGGCTCCAGGGCAAGATCGAGATCGCGCCGCAATCGGCGGCACGCTATGGCGATCTTGTCGCCAGACTCATCGCCGCGCATCGGGGCCAATCGAAGAAATGTCTCGCGCTCGATCTCGACAACACATTGTGGGGCGGGGTGATCGGCGACGACGGGATTGAAGGGATTCGTCTAGGCGAAGGCAGCGCAGTAGGGGAAGCCCATGCCGGTTTGCAACGATACGCCAAACAGCTCAAAGACCGCGGGGTCATCCTGGCAGTCTGCTCCAAGAACGACTTGGCGACTGCGGAGGCGGCATTTCGTGACCATCCTGAAATGGTCCTTCGCCGATCGGACATCGCGGCCTTCGTCGCAAACTGGAATGACAAGGCCGAAAATCTTCGGGCGATCGCCGAACAGCTCAACATCGGACTCGACAGCCTCGTCTTCGTCGACGACAACCCTGCTGAGCGGGCTCGCGTGCGGGAGAGCCTCCCGATGGTCGCAGTCCCCGAACTACCTACCGACGCGGCGCACTATGTGCGTTGTATCGCCGATGCCGGATACTTTGAGGCGGTCAGCTTCACGGAGGAGGATCGGCACCGTACCGGGCAATATGCGGCCAACGCCGAGCGGGAGGCCCTGCGTGAGGGATCGCAGAGCATGGAGGATTTTCTCCGCGGGCTGGACATGGCTGTCATGCTTGGTCCCATTGGGCCGGTGGATCTGGCTCGCGCGGCGCAACTCATCAACAAGACCAACCAATTCAACACGACAACTCGCCGCTACAGCGCCGAAGAATTGTCCGGATTGGCCAACGAGCCTGAAAATATGACGTTTCAGTTTCGCCTTCTCGACAGATTCGGAGACAATGGCCTGGTGAGCGTCATGCTCCTCCGTCCCATTCCCGGGGAACCCGATATATTCGACATCGAGAGCTGGGTCATGAGCTGTCGCGTGTTCGGCCGTCAACTGGAATTCGAAGCCATGAATATTGCCGTCGAGGCCGCGCAAAATCGGGGCATCCAGGCCTTCCGTGCAGACTACATCCCGACCAAGAAGAACGGCGTCATTGGCAGCCTCTATGAAAGTCTTGGATTTTCACGCCTGCCCCAGCCGCTAACGGCAGACGGGGCCAGCCGCTGGAGCCTGACTCTCGCCGAGTACCACACTCGGCCCACCTTCATCGTTCGTAAGGAGCCATAACGTGACCGACCAGGATATTCTCGACCTGTTCACCAGAATCCTCCGAGATCTGTTGGCCAATGATGCCATCGTCCTGCACACGGACACGACGAGAAGCGACGTGCCGGACTGGGATTCGTTCACATACGTGAACTTCATCGTGTCCGTCGAAATGGAGCTCGGCATCAAGTTCGGAGTCGCAGACGTCGAATCCTTCAAAACCGTGGGGGATATCGTCGTCAAGACGCGCGCGCTGTTGAAATAGACGGCGCATATCCAGAAACACAACCGATGCTCTTCAATTCCTACGAATTTCTCTTCGCCTTCTTGCCGGTCACCCTCGCCGGCTTCTTCTTGCTGGGGAAAGTATCCCGCAATTGGGCACTCGGCTGGCTCATGATCGCCTCCCTGGTGTTCTATGCCTGGTGGAGGCCGATCAATGTCCTGATCATCGCGCCGTCGGTGCTCATTAACTTCTTTCTCGCGCGAGTCCTGCTACGACTGGGGACGGACCAGACACACGTCCGCCTCGCACAGGCCATGCTCGTGCTCGGCATCGCATTCAATGTCGCCTTTCTGGGCTACTTCAAATATGTGAATTTTTTCTACACCGCGCTCAACGACGTGACCGGCGCGAATTTCGTGTTGACCCAGGTCATTCTCCCCTTGGGTATTTCATTCATCACGTTCCAGAAAATCGCGTTCCTCATCGACGTGCATGCGCGGCGCGTTGAGTCCTTCACCCTGCACGACTTTTTCCTATTTGTGCTGTTTTTCCCGCAACTCATTGCCGGACCCATTGTGCATTTCCGCGAGATGATGCCGCAGTTTCACCAAGTTTCATGCCGGTTCGACAAAGAACATGTCTCCGTCGGTCTCACGTTGCTCGTCTTCGGGCTGTTTAAAAAAGTGGTCCTCGCCGACAGTATTGCCCCCCACGTCACACCGATCTACGAGTCGGCAGCAACCGGCGGCGACGTCTCCTTGTTTCCTTCGTGGATTGCGGCGATCGGATTCACCCTGCAAATCTATTTCGATTTCTCCGGATACAGCGACATGGCCTTGGGCCTGGGCCGTTGTTTCGGCATCAAGCTGCCGCCCAACTTCGATTCGCCGTTGAAGGCCTCCAGCATCATCGACTTCTGGCTGCGATGGCACATGACCCTGACACGATTCTTGACGGCCTATCTCTACAACCCCCTGGTGTTGTGGCTGACCAGACGCCGGATGGCGAAACGGTTGCCTGGATTTGGAGGAAAGAACCCAAGCTATAGCGCCTTCGTTCAACTCCTCGCTGGACCCACCATACTCACCATGTTCATATCAGGGTTCTGGCACGGAGCGGGCTATGTCTTCCTCCTCTGGGGAGTATTCCACGGAGTCTATCTGACGATCAATCACGCATGGCGCCTGATGGGTCCCAAACTGTTCTCCAGCAAGGAACGCTACATGCGAGTCATGGGACCGGTCGGTTTCGTGCTCACGTTTCTCTCGGTGGTCACGGCGATGGTCCTGTTCCGCGCACCGACTGTAGCCGCAGCCAATGCCCTCTTGCACGGCATGATCGGCCTGAACGGCGTGAGTCTGCCGAACCAGATCTTCGAGTGGCTTGGTCCTCTAGGGGGGTATCTCCAACTGATCGTTTCAGCCTCTACAGCGGGAAGCGGACAGGAGTTTGCGGTGACAACAGCCTGGCTCCTACTCCTCCTCCTGATTGCGCTTGCTCTCCCCAACTCTCTCCAAGTGATGGCCGCCTACGAGCCGGCACTTGGCATCAAGCCTAGTTCTGATAACAAGTCCCGGCTTGCCCATCTATTCGATTGGAAGCCCACACTTCC
>JBDSKU010000140.1:0-4139 GCA_039916745.1 Nitrospiraceae bacterium | reverse complement strand
ACGATTGCTGCGGCAAGTCTGTTCGGACTGCAAGCAGCCCTATCAGCCGGCTGACGAAGAACTGATTCGCCTCGGCATCGTCCCTCCAAGGGTGCGCCCAACCTTCTATCGTGGAGCCGGATGCCCTGCCTGCTCCCAAACCGGCTATCGAGGCCGAACCGGCATATTTGAGCTCCTCGTGCTGGACGAGGAGATTCGTCGTCTGATCGGCAATAAAGCAGATTCGGCGTCGATTCGCCAAGCGGCGATGGCGAAGGGGATGGTGACATTGAAAGATGAAGGCGCAGAGAAAGTATTTCACGGGTTCACGACGACCGAGGAATTGATGCGGATCACCCAACAGGAAGTCGAGATCTAGCGCGATGCCTGTGTATCACTATAAGGGCTATCGAAACGATGGCGGAACCGCGACCGGCATCATCGATGCCGAGAGTTCGAAGGTTGCGCGCGTCAAATTGCGGAAGGTCGGTGTGTTTCCCACCGATATGGTGGAACAGGGATCTGCCACGACCGGCTCAACCACAGGCATGCCCAGCAGGCCCTCCGCTGGAATCGGCCATTCCCCCGCCCTCAGCACCAGCGATGTGGCAATGATGACCAGACAGCTGGCGACATTACTGGTGGCAGGTCTGCCGCTGGTCGAGGCGCTCGGGGTGATGGTCGATCAGTCGGAGAAGAAATCCGTGAAGAGCCTGATGGCTGATATCCGAGAAGGAATCCGTGGAGGCAAGTCGTATAGCACGGTGTTGGAAGGTTATCCGCGCGAGTTTTCCCAGATTTACGTACACATGGTCCGAGCCGGTGAAGCCAGCGGAGCGTTAGATCAAATATTGTTCCGCCTCGCAGAGTTTCTGGAAAAGCAGTTGGCGCTCAAGCACAAAGTAACCAATGCCATCCTCTATCCAGCCCTGATGTTGATTGTCGGGATGTCGGTACTCTTTTTCCTGATGACCTTTGTCGTGCCGAAAATCACCGCGGTCTTCACGAGTTTGAAACAGGCCCTCCCCTGGCCTACTGTTGTCTTGATGAGCATCAGCCATTTTCTTGCCGACTATTGGGTGGTGATACTTGGTGGGGTAGTGCTCATCGTCTGGTCGGTGCGTCGGGCCATGAACACTGAAGCGGGGAAGCTCAAGTCCGACCGATGGCTGCTCAAAATTCCACTCATCGGCGAAGTGGCCAGGATGGTCGCCATCTCACGTCTCACGAGTACATTGGCGACGATGTTGGCCAGCGGTGTGCAATTACTGGATGCCATGGATGTCGCAAAACGTGTCATGAATAATCGCGTGCTGGAACATGCCGTTGAGGGGGCCAGGCAGAATATTCGCGAAGGGGAAACGATAGCCGAACCGCTGAAGCGCAGCGGAGAATTTCCCGCCCTAGTCACCCACATGATCGCGGTCGGTGAGCGGAGCGGTGAAATGGAAGAGATGTTGCGTCGAATCGGACAAATTTACGATGGGGAAGTGGATCGGGTGATTACGCGGTTTACATCGCTGCTGGAACCCATCATGATTCTCGTTATGGGTGTGTTGGTATTTTTTATTGTGGTGGCCATCCTGTTGCCCATCTTTGAGATGGGACAGATGGTCCGCTAACACCAGTGATCGGCCAAGAGTGATGCGTGATGAGTCATGAGTCTAACCGGAGGTGTTCGATGAGCGAAAGAGAGCAGGTCGTGAACGTAAAGCCGCTTAGGGCAATGACGCTCAGTCGCCAGACTTCCCACTCATCATCACCTACCACCCATCATCCATCACGCCATATGTTCCACAGCGAACGTGGTTTCACGTTCATCGAGATCATGGTCGTGGTGGCTATTCTCGCGATTCTTGCGGCCTTGGTCGTTCCTCGCATCATGGGACGAACGGATGATGCCAAACGGACGGCCACCAAGGTGCAGATTCGCAATATCGAAGGAGCCTTACAGCTCTACAAACTCGACAACGGTGTGTACCCCTCAACAGAACAAGGATTAAAGGCCTTGATCGAAAAACCTTCGGTCGGAGTGATCCCGAAGAAGTGGAAGCTCGGAGGCTATCTCCCGAAGCTTCCAGAAGACTCTTGGCAAAATCCATACAAATATTTGAGTCCAAGCCCAAAGGGCGATTACGAGATCACTTCCCTCGCCACAGACGGTGAAGTAGGCGGTGAAGGGATCAATGCGGATATTACCAATTGGAACCTTGATAAGGACTAGACGATGGAGCAAGAGACGAAGGGCATGGGGCGAGGGACAAGGGAGGCACATCTGTTGACTCCCCTCGCCTCACGCGGCATGCCTCATGCCTGCCTGGCCACCGCAGGCTTTACGATTCTAGAAATCATTCTTGTACTCTTTTTGCTAGTCGGCTTACTGGGCATCGTGTTGCCTCGAATATCACTGGAGGAGAATCTCGGCTCAGTGGGCCGGCGGATGGTCGGGACCGTGCGATCCCTTCAGAGTATGGCTATGTTGACCCAGAAGACGGTCCACCTGTACGTTGATCTGGATCGAGGAATCTATTGGCCGGTGATCCTGGATGGAAATCAAGAAAAGGTGCCGACCGACGCCACCTGGGCTACGCCGCTGAACCTCCCGGACACCATTCGCTTCTCAGGCATGCTAGCAAATCAGGAAAAAAAAGAATCCGGCCGAGTCGATCTGTTCTTTTATCCTACCGGAAGGGTCGATCCGATGACGATGCATCTGGCGGATAAGAACAACAACGTGCTGGCCATTGCCATTGAGCCAGTCACAGGAGCGATCCGCATAAGCGATGAACGGATCGAGCCCTCGAAGCCCCTCACCATTCCCGATCGAGTGAGACCGTTGCTACAAACCTCGGTGGCACTCAGATAATGAGACGACGGTGAGAGCGGCGTATCACGCGTAGGATGCTCATATGGGAAACGAACGGGGGTTTACGTTATTAGAAGTGCTGATCGCGCTCGGCATTCTGGCGTTGGCACTGCCGATCTTACTGGGGCTCCGCAATTGGGACCTCGATCTCCATGCGAGGGCCAAGGAACTCACGACCGCCACGATCCTCGCGCAGGAAAAGTTGATCGAGACAGAGTTGGGGATGCTGTTGCCCCTCGGTGAGACAGGTGGGGAATTTCAATCGATCCCTCTGAGATCGCAAGTCACTGCCGAGACCACGAATCGCCCGGCCAATTATCGATGGAAGCGAATTGTCTCTCCCACGCCATTGCTGATCGTGCAGGAAGTGAAGATTCAAGTGTTATGGCCACGAGGCGCCACGGAAGAAATGGTCGAGGTCAGTACCTATGTTTTTTTGGCAAACGCCTCCCAGTAGTGAGGGCGGGTTCACCCTCATTGAAGTTCTGCTGGCCGTGTCTCTCGTCGCCATGATGGCGACCTTAGTCTTTGGGTCGCTCTATGTCACAACCAGTGCGATCGAGACCGCACGGGCCAGCTCAGCCAACGAGCAGATTGTTCGAAGCACGTTACGCGTGATGACCGATGAATTGTCGGTCGGCGTGAGCCTGACGTCTGGTCCTTGGATGGGAATCAACGGCCAGCAGGATGGTCAACCGGCCGACTCGATCGCCTTTCTCACAATGGGCCAGTTTCGAGGGGCGGAATCGACGAAAGATACCGAAGTAGTTCGCATCGTCTACACCAGAGAAGGTGAACGCCTCCTTCGCTTTGTGCGGCGAAACCTCTACGGGCTGACAGACGAGTCAATCGAGCAAGTCGAGCTCGCCAGCAAGGTCAAAGCATTTAACGTACGCTTCTACGACAGCAAGACCAATCTCTGGGTGGACGAGTGGGATGGTCGTGGACGATCAGGGACTCCGAAAGCATTGTTGATCGAACTGACTCTACTCCAAGAGAATGCCGAACTTCAGACCGTCCGCCAATGGGTCGCGGTGGGGGCATCATGATGGCATGGCCCATTGCCTGGCCTGAAACATCGAGGCTGAAAGGCCCTCTAGGCTGGGGGCTGGCGACGCTAGCTGCCTTCATTCTATCGCTGCTCCTGACCTTTCCCTATGGCCCACTCCAAAATCGGCTGCTGGCTGAGTTTCATCAGGCGAGTGGATGGGAGGTGCGGGCCGTGGATTGGTCGGCGGGCTTTCCCGCGTCCATTGAGTGGCGTGATGTCGTTCTCGCTGGCCCCACTATCGGG
>JBDSKU010000139.1:0-3998 GCA_039916745.1 Nitrospiraceae bacterium | reverse complement strand
CAATAACATACGCCCACGAATTCAGCAGATCATCAAAGGCTGTCGCTTTCTTATTTGCCAACCCTTTAGCGATCTCTGCCTGAATCTTCTGGAAATCTGTTTCTCCTGCATCGATGGTAAACACTCGATCGTCCTGATCGGCATTTAAGAATGAATACTCTTCAAGATGATGATTCGGGCCGTGCGTTTTTTCTGTCACCATCTTTTTAAGCTTGGTCTGTAGTTTCTTGTCCGTATCGACACGGATTACGGAATAGCTGGCCTCTCTATGGATCAAGCGCCGCTTCACAAGCCAAAGAGTCGTCATCCATGTCTTAAGATCCACTTTACGCAACCCAGCTAGCCTCTTCGCAACCTTATCCGGCATGCTGATCCTCCGTGATCTCTACTTTTGAAACGAAATACAAGAAGTACGAAAGCCTTTCGACAACGCAGACATCCCCTATTTGGAAGGGGCACTCAGAAATTAGCTGCCCTTGTATCTCGCGGTCTCCGTCCTTGAAATGACACTCATAGAGTCCATACCCAGCGAGTGCCAAGACAGGATTAACAAACATATTTTGCGTTTTGTAGGACAGTGAAAACATGATCCCCATAAAGATCATCAGTGATAAAAGCGTTTTCCAATCTCCAAGGGTGAAATTATAAAAGGCGATCATATATGGGACGGTATATGTGAACATCTCACCTGACCTGCTTGCGACTTTTGTGATTCGAACTTGAACTCCTGATTTTATTGTCCGAGCTGCGACCAAAACGAAAATGCACGAGGCTAGAGTTATGATGGCAATAATGGCCGCAAGCTTCGGATGCTGCGGGTAAAAAGTGTCGCCATTTAGGTCTTTAACGATAAAGATCGCCGCAAGAGGAAAGTAGGAACTGATAAAGACCAATAGTGCAGGGATCAATCGTAGCTTCATGTCAGTGTTTGGCTATTCCATAACAATGAATCATGCCAGGCACCAGCGAATAGTAAACAAATCTTGATGAGAAACTCGCTGTTGCAGCTTCCTCTCAATCTCCGTGATGAACTGTTCCCGCCGGCGATCAATCTCGTCTTGTGCATCGAAGAGGGCCCTGCGACGCTTGCCCCGTTCGGCTTCAATCGCCTTGATCTGCTTTTGGCCAGCAAGCTTCTCTTCCAACGTGAGCGCGGCCACGGCAGCCCTTCGCACGTCCTTGATCTGCCGGTCGAACTCCTTAATCTCCCGCTCCAGCCCGACCTTTAAGTCATCAGCCCAGGAATCCAGCTTGTCGACTTCGATCTCAAAGAATTCCGCGTTGCGCTGTGAGATCTGTCGGCGAATGGTGTCCTGACGTTCTTCCGTTCGCTTGCTCATTGATGGATGTTCAGGGGATGACGCCATCGATTTGGTGACGTTGGCTGGTAGGGAGAACAGCCGTCGGACTACTTCTTCTTCCAATTCCTCACCCTGATCCGTTACGCCTGTGCAAATGAGGTAGTCTTCGGCTTGGTCTAGCGCTTCGACTGTAAAGAGCGAGAGGGTGAGGACACCGGATTTGCCGATGAACGGTTCCACAACACTTACTTTGCCGTCATGCTTCCCGTACTCAAAGGTCAGTTCTGTCGGCTCAAGTACACGACTCTTGGCCTGCTCCAATACCTGTTCTGCTAATGGATGAGCCAACCGATAGAGATGCGCTTCTCCAGTTCGACGGGGCAGTTCATAGAGCCCGAGCGGGATGTCTCCTCCAAATGGACAGGTTTTCAGCTTGAAGGACGAATCCGTGAGAAAGTCTGCGTGGTCCCGCAGCTCAAAGCGAGTGAGTTGCATGAGGATACGCTCGTATCGATTCAGGTAGAGCCGCGAGTTTTCGTCACTGACTCGAAGCTTCTCGCGCACTTCGTCGTCGAAGTGTTCGAACAGGAGCTGGCGGGCGCGGGTCATAGATTCGTCGATCTGGGTACCGAGCTCGCCCTGCAATTGGTCAAACGAGGTTTTAATTTCCTGCGGGGTACGGCAGCGCTGATAGATGTCGGCGATCCTCTTTTCGAAATCCACACCGGACTCAATCGCCCCCAGCACCTCATCACTGGCGCCAAAGACACCTTCGAAGAGCTGAAACTTCTCGGATAGTAGGCGGAAGACGTGCTGGTCGGCTTCGTTGTGCTGGTTGAGAAAGTTCACCACCACGACGTCATGTTTCTGGCCATAGCGGTGACAGCGACCAATACGTTGTTCGATGCGCTGAGGGTTCCAGGGCAGATCATAGTTCACTACGAGGGAGCAGAATTGGAGATTGATTCCCTCGGCACCAGCTTCTGTGGCAATCATAATTTTGCCCTGGTCCTTGAAGTAGTCCACGATGGCGGAGCGCATATCAGCTGAGCGCGACCCGGTTGCCCGGTCTGTACCCTGATGGCGCTGCAGCCATTCCTGGTAAATCTGCTTGGATTTCTCGTCGTTGTTGGAGCCGTTAAAGAAAACGATATGGTCTTTCCACGGGCTGTCGGCTAGCACGCGAAGCAGATACTCCTGTGTCCGCCTGGATTCCGTGAAGATGATGGCTTTCTGAGCCGCACCTAATTCCTCTGCCTTCCCAAAGGCCGTACGCAATGCGGTGAGCATGGCCTGCCCCTTCGCATTGTGGGTGATCGAGACCGCGAGATTTCTGAATCCTTCAAGGTCCTCGATCTCCTGCCGGATGGCTTTGCGGTCGGCTTCAGTCAGTGGCTCAGGAGCAATCTCGTCCTCATCCCATTCTTCCGCCATCTCGCCCAACGCCTCGAAATCTTCTTCCAGCGCTTCTTCGAGCGGGTTCGGTCCTTCGGCCTGTCGGAGGCGTTCACGCAGACGCTGGCTCATCGAGTTCAAGGCCCCTGCAATGGCGAAGGAAGACGATGCCAAGAGTTTGCGTAGGACGAGCGTCATCAGGGCCCGTTGGCTGTTTGGCATCGCTTGCAGATTGTCCCGACGGAGGTAGTCGGACACCAGGTGGTAGAGCCGGTCTTCACTCTCCGCTGGCGTAAAGGGCTGCACCATGGGAAGACGCTTGGTATAGCGCACATACGGCAACACTTGGCGGCGCAACGTGCGTTTGCAGATCGGTTGCAGTCGCGCTTTCAAGATATCGAAAGTCGGTTTGTTGTGCAGGTTTGCAAACTGCTCTTTGAAACTCTTGAGGTCGCCGAAGATACGGTCATCTATGACGCTGACGAGCCCATAGAGTTCAAGCAGCGAGTTCTGCAAGGGCGTGGCGGTGAGCAGGAGCTTCGGCGCGTCCTTCAAACACTGCTTCAACGTATTCGCAATGATGTTGGTCGGCTTGTAGACGTTCCGTAGGCGATGGGCTTCGTCGATTACGACGAGATCCCAGCGCATGAGGCTGATCTCTGCCGCCTTGGATCGTGCAAACTGGTACGAGCAGATGACGATGTCGCTACTTTCGAACGGGCGGACATTTCCCTGACGGACGGCGGCGTTGTAGGATTTTGTTTCCAGAATGCGACAGGGCAGAAAGAATTTCTCTTGGAGTTCCTGATGCCACTGCTTACGAAGATTGGATGGCGTGATGACGAGAACTCGCCGCTTCCGCTCCGCCCACTTCTGAGAGAGAACGAGCCCCGCTTCGATGGTCTTGCCAAGCCCCACTTCATCGGCCAACAGCGCACCTTTTGAGAGGGGTGACCGAAAGGCAAAGAGTGCTGCCTCAATTTGATGAGGATTGAGATCAACCTGTGCGTCGACCAACGCACTGGCGAGCTTTTCGATACTGTCTGATGGACACCGTTTCGTGAGGTCGTGGGCAAAGAATTTGACATGATAGGCAGTCAACATTAGGATCGCAGAATACCCGTTTCCCTGCGGGAAATCACTCTGCCTTTTATGGGGATCGTGGTGCGTCGTTCGTGAGGGGGTAGGGGTGAGAGTGCGGCCTGTTTATCTGGTTTCTTTCATCCATCGAACCAAATGAACCTGACAGGATGCTGAAACAGTCCGCCAGCGGCGTTCCCTGCCTCCGCCGAAGCGCTTCGC
>JBDSKU010000138.1:0-10910 GCA_039916745.1 Nitrospiraceae bacterium | reverse complement strand
CTATCGCGATGCGCTCACAGACCTCCTCTGGCCGGCAGACGACCAGCGCATCTGCTAAAGGAAACCGCGTCCGGATCGCGTGGCCGGGACGAGGATCGACCACGGTCACGTGCCATCCCAATTCCTTCGCAAGCCGGACAACAGGAACCGCATCGTATCCCGCACCAAACACAACGAGGGGGACCGGCGGCCGAACAATCTCGATGAACACCTGGGCGCAGCCTGTGGCCAGCTCATACCTCTTGATTGTCGAACGACCATCTGCAAGCGCCCGCTTGGAATCGCTCCAGATTGCCTCCGCCAGATCATCATTCCCGATGTCATGGATCGCAGGCCTCTGTCCGCTCAACATCAACCGATTGCCGATCGTCGCCTTCATAGGACCTTCCACAACGAACAGGGTTGCGACAACCCCTCTGTGCCTCAGAGCGAGACAGTCGGCAAGGAATGCCAGGAGGTCTACGTTCGCCCTGGTGGGAAGGGGCTCGATGAGCACGTCTACAATCCCCTTGCAGCCGAGGTTGAATTCCCAGGCGATGTCATCGCCAGACATCGCATCGTAGGTGACCACCCTGGGCTTGTTCGATTGCAACACTCGCTGAGTATGGTTGAGCACATCGCGCTCAAGGCAGCCGCCGCTTACCGAACCGACAGTGTGGCCGTCGGCGGCGATCAGCATCCGCGCGCCGGGCCGCCGGTAGGCGGATCCCGCGACGTTGACAACAGTCGCGAGTGCCATCTGCATACCTCGCTGTGCCATGGCATCATAGGCCTCGATGATCGACTGCAGCTCGTTCACGTTCCTCCTTGCCACATACGTCCTCCTGTCCACATCGCGGAGCCTACGCGGCCGGCCTTCCTTCCAGCACGAAGCTGTCGTTACTTTGCCTTGCGCCGTTTGGCGACCTGATCCGGCGTCAATGTCGAGGCGCGGGCGCCGAATCGACCGGTCACATAGTTCGCCACGGCGGCAATTTCCGCATCGGAATAGGCTCTGCCGAACGCCGGCATAAACATGTTGCCCTGTGGAAACTCGAGGCTGGATCCATGCAAGATGACCTGCGTCAGATTGACCCCAGTTGGATCGTTGACGGTCCGATTACCGAGGAGATCGGCATAGGGCGTCTGGGCGCCGCTGCCATTCCAATGATGGCAGCTCGCACAGGCGCCTTCGAACATCCGGAGGCCGAGATCCCCATCGTTGCTGGCCGAATCGTGCGGGCCCTTCATTCCAACCTGTGGCGATGTTGCAGCAGGCCGTGCTTGCACAACTGCAAGATCGCCCTGTTCATGAATGGGCGGAACGGTTTTCAGATACACAACCATCGCCCGGATATCGTCGCCTGTCAGGAAACGCAGACTATTATTCAGGACAAGGCCCATCGGTCCCGCCGCCGTGCTGCGTCCCTCGGCGTGCCCACGGGAGAGATAGTCTGCGAGTTCATCGTCGGACCAGGCGCCGATCCCGGACTCTCGATCGGATGTCATGTTATAGGCCTTCCATCCCTCGATCATCTCGCCACCGAACTTCTTGCGGGCATCCAGCCCTTGGAGCAATGTCCTCGGCGTATGGCATTCTCCGCAATGTCCAAGCGCTTCGACCAGATAGGCGCCCCGATTCCAGGCCGGCGCGCGATCGATGTTCGGCTGAAAACGTTGTGCGGGGTTGTAGAGCACGTCCCAGAACCACATCAGATATCGCTGGTTGAACGGAAACCACATGGCATTGTCCGGTGGCACGTGACGGACCGGCTTGAGACTGAAGAGGTACGCCTTGATCGAGAGGACGTCCTCTCGCGCGAGCAGGGTATACGCAGGATACGGGAAAGCGGGATACAAACGCCTGCCGTTTCGTCCGATGCCCTCGTGCATCGCCTGAACAAACTCGTCATCGGTCCACTCGCCGATCCCGGTCTCCTTGTCCGGCGTAATGTTCGTCGAATAGAGCGTGCCGACCGGCAACGCGAACGCCCGTCCCCCGGCAAACGGCTTGCCGAGCGGAGTCGTATGGCAGCCGATACAGTCGGCGGCGCGTGCGAGATACTCGCCGCGGGCCGCCAGATCGGCTCCCGCAACACTCGGCGGCGCGCCGGTAGGATCGCTTCCCCGATAGTCTGCCAACGCGACCCGCGTCCCGCCGGCAAAGTCCGTGGGCCCATCCGGGCGCACGATACACCCGCTCACGGCTGCAATGATCGACAGCACGAGAAGGACAAACCGATGCCGACGACTGACGCCCTTCACAGCATGCTCCTCCTACACCATGCGGCAGGTCATTCCACGCGGGTGACCGGCAACTTCCGTATTCGCTTTCCGGTCGCCGCGAAAATCGCGTTGGTCAATGCCGGCGCCACAGCCGAGGTACCGGGCTCACCGATGCCGCCCGGCGCTTCGGCGCTCTCCACCAGGTACACCTCGATCGCCGGCGCCTCGTTGATCCGCATGATACGGTAGTCGTTGAAATTGCTCTGCTCGACACGGCCATTCTTGAACGTGATTTCACTGAAAAGCGCGGCGGTGAGGCCAAAGATGATGCCCCCTTCCATCTGCGCCTTCACCGTGTCCGGGTTGACCACCACACCGCAGTCCACGGCGCACACCACACGTGTCACGCGCACTTCGCCGTTCTTGGCAACCTGGACTTCGGCGATCTGTGCAACATAGCTGCCGAATACGAACTGAACCGACACACCGCGGCCATGGCCTTCCGGCAGAGACTGCCCCCAACCTGCCTTCTCCGCAGCCAGATCGAGCACCGCCTTGGCACGGGGGGATGGGCCGAGCAGGGCGCGCCGATATTCCACGGGATCTTTCTTCGCTGCCGTCGCCAGCTCGTCGATGAAACTCTCGACCACGAAGACGTTGTGGGTCGGCCCGACACCGCGCCAGAACCCGGTGGGAATGCCGGGAGGCTCTTGGCGCACATATTCCATCAGCATGTGGGGAAGGGCATAGGGTGGCGGGGGCTTCGCGGCACCCTCCAATACGTCCGGATCGAGTCCATCCTTAAATGCCGGCGGGTGCCATCGTGCGTAGACCGACGACCCGGTGCTGCGATGGCTCCATGCGACCGGCATCCCCTTGTCGTCGAGACCGGCAGCCATCCGGTCATAGTAGTAGGGCCGATACACATCGTGCTGAATATCTTCTTCCCGCGTCCACACCACCTTCACGGGGCCCTCGACTTGCTTCGCAATCTGCGCGGCCAGAGTAATGAAGTCCACCTCCAGCCGCCGCCCGAAGCCGCCGCCCAAGAGTTGATTGTGCACCCGGATCTTCTCCAACGGCAGGCCGGTTACTTCGGCGACGGCCGCCTGTGCACGAGCGAGGACCTGCGATCCGACCCACACATCGCAGCCGTCCTTGCGGACGTGCACCGTGCAATTCACCGGCTCCATCGTCGCATGTGCGAGGAACGGCATCTGGTATACCGCCTCGACCTTCTGTGCTGCGCCGGCCATGACCTTGGCCACATCGCCGTCCTTGCGTGCGATCACGCCTGGCCTCAAGAGGGCTGCTTCAAGCTGCTGCACAATGTCGGAGGTGCTGAGCGTGGCGTTGAGGCCTTCGTCCCACTCAATGTCGAGCGCGGCCAGCCCCTGCTTGGCCGCCCACATATGGTCGGCAATCACCGCCACGGCATGGTCGAGCCGAACCACCTGATGGACACCCTCGATCTTCTTGGCTTTGCTCTCATCCACAGCAACAAGTCTGCCGCCGAACACCGGGCAGGCAGCGACGGTGGCGATCTTCATCCCGGGAATCTTGATGTCGATGCTGAACTGCGCCTTGCCATTGACCTTGTCCGGACTGTCGAGACGCTTGGCGGAGGTACCGATGAGCGTGAAGTCCTTGGGATCCTTGAGCACGACGTGACTGGGCATGGGCGACTTCGCCGCCCTATCGACTAAGGCTCCGTAGGCGAGCCTGCGGCCGCTCGGGACATGGATCACCTCGCCCTTCCTCGCGCGGCAGGATGATGGATCCACCTTCCAAGTCTTCGCCGCAGCGGACAGGAGCATGATGCGCGCAGTGGCGCCGGCCCGGCGGAGCGGTTCCCATGAGGCTCGCACGGAGGTCGAGCCCCCGGTGGCCTGAATGTGAAAAATCGAGTTGGCATAATGCCGTTCGTCAGGGGGAGCCGCTTCGAGAGAGACTTGCGCAAGGTCCACCTCCAGCTCCTCGGCAATAAGCATCGGAATCGACGTGTAGGTGCCTTGCCCCATTTCGACATAGGGCATGATCAGGGTGACGCGACCGTCACGACCCATACGAATAAATGCGTTGGGGGCGAACTGCTCCGCGGTCGTCGCCCCGGCTATATCCCTACTTCCGATCATCCTGGGGAGCAGGAAGCTCAAGAGAAGGCCTCCACCGGCGACCGCGCTCACCTTCAGGAACGTCCGACGGGAAACGCTCCCCCCGGCCACGGCTCCTGGATCGCGCTTCGGTTCATTCACTGGGCGTTCAAAATTCATGATGAGTGGCCTTGGCGAATGTCACGACGAAGGCTGTGCCGCCTGCTTAATCGCGGCGCGGATTCGCACATAGGTCCCACAACGGCAGATCGCACTGGACATCGCCGCGTTGATGTCGGCATCGTCCGGTTGAGGTGTGGCAGCCAGCAGCGCTGCCGCGCACATGATCTGGCCCGGCTGGCAATACCCACACTGCACCACCTCCAGATCTAGCCAAGCTTTCTGCACCTTCGCACCGATCGGTGTCCGGCCGATCGCCTCAATGGTCACGACCTTATTTCCTCTGACCGACCCCACAGGCAGGACGCAAGATCGCATCGGCTGACCATCCACATGCACCGTACAGATGCCGCACTGGGCAATGCCGCAGCCGAACTTCGTGCCTGTCATCCCAAGCACGTCCCGCAGGACCCAGAGCAATGGCATATCCTCCGGCACATTGACGTCATAATCCTCACCGTTAATATGCAGTGTGAGCATCGACGGTCCCTTTCCTCCAGGCTAGGACAACCAGCAGGGGTGCTGAGTTGCTTGCGCGTGAACGCCGCTCGATCCGCGGAGAAACACATGAAATGACCAGCCACGATCTCGCCATGCAACGGCATCGGTTCCACCGCTCAGGCGAACCGGTGGCCGGCACGCGCGGCCGTCATTTCGATTGGAGCGAAGGCGACTGTAACGCGAGAGCCATTCCTGCCGTCTTCATCATGTCCTCCTTGTAGAACGTCTTCTTCCTCAGCCGTTGTTCTTCGATGCCTAGGCTTGCGCCGGTCCCGCAAATTTCCGGCGAACCACAAGAATCAGAATGGCGCCGAGCAGGGCCATAAAAAAGCCTGCCGGATCGTCTTCTCGATACCACCCTAAGCCGCGGCCGATGAATCCCCCAAGGAGCGCGCCCGCGATTCCTAATAGAATCGTCAGGATCACCCCTCCCGGATCCGGTCCCGGTGTCACAAACCTGGCGACCACTCCGACGATGAGTCCGAACACAATCCAGCCCACAATCGTCATAACGTCACCTCTTTAGGTATTTCGCGTAAATGGATGCATCAGTCGATGGCGTACTGCTGAGCGCGCGGATGACAGATCGAACTATCGCTATGGCATTCGTCTGCATGACGGAAACCCCCTGCGCCTGAAAGACTGTCTCCACTGTGCCTGGGAAACCCCTTGAGATCTGATCACAATTGCTCAGGGGTGAGAAAATGGGGAGAGAGGCGGCGGCGCTCGTCTTGTCTGCATCAACAACTGTCTCATTGAGAGAGGACTGCTTCCTCCGTAAGAGCGTCGTACGCTTTCGCCACCGATCCGACAGGATAGACATGCATGAGGAATGGCGTCTCCCACTCGTCGTCAGTCGGATCATGTTCTTCCGATACGATCACGCGCCGCAGATGCGCCACGTATGCCGCGAACACCTTCAGCCCCACGGAGCCGACCGGTCCGATATGACCGTCCGGCGTGACGGTCCCGGTAATGGTTCGGTCGGATGGGATGAATTTGCCCTCAGCCAGCGCGATCACGCTCAAGCTGACCATGGCCGAGAGGCTATTTCCATATATTGTGACGCCGTTGTAAGGGAGGGACAACATGACGGTCCAAGAATCAGTGGACAGTCGAAGTGCCTGCGCCGCACGGCGGATGGCTTGCTCAACCGAAGTTTGGGCCATTGGTGAAAAGCGGCCGGACCCTGCCCGAAAGTGAACCGCCAGCCCGCCCCGATCGTTGCGGTCTTCAAACGACAGCACCAGATACGCGACCGTCCCGCCCCGGTCCTTGTCCATCGTCATGCACAGGATCGGAATGAGCTGCTCTCTTTGCCCAGTCCATGCCTCCACTTCCATCACCTGAGCCGCGAGCAGAAAGCACAGCGCCAGGCAGCTCCCAACGAGGTGGCATCCCTGCTTATCGCGCCTCTGTGCCGGACGATCGCTCATGACCTTCTCCACCGTCATCGCTGACCAGACCGGTCCTCTGGTGGAACAGCGATGCCCTTCACAACCCCGTCGCTTGATGAGTGAGCTCTTCGCCCGATGCTTGGCTCTGAGTCAGGCTCAACCCTATCAACTACCTCTCTTGTCGTCTGGTCAAAGTTGCTCACAGACGAAATGAGGCTCCTGGTCCATCGGCGTCCTGAACCACAACAGGCTTCACGCGCGAGGTCCCGGGCGGTGAGCTCTGCCAGAACCTGCCGGTTGTCAGCTGTGGGGGGTCTGTACTCGCTCGATAGAGCGACATGCACGGAGGGAGAGTTGCGTCAGAAAAACTTCGTATACGCTATGAGCCACGCGTCATCCGCCCTTGGCATTCGGCCAGTTCACGAAGACAGGCCAAGCGAATCTTTCATCTTCCGCGTGAGTTTCTGTGTGACCGTAAAATAATCCCGCCACGGATCCTGCTTCAGCCCTTTCAACCGTTGCACCACATTTGCCGTTGTAAAATGATCCGACCGCACATCGACCGACAGCTCTTCCCATGCGAGTGGAACCGAAACCGGCGCCCCTACCCTGGCCCTCGTCGAATAGGCGGCGATCGCCGTCGCTCCCTTGGCGTTGCGCAGATAGTCGACATAGATCTTTCCTGTGCGTCTCTGTTTCGACATATTCGCAATGAAGCGGTCCGGAATCAGACGGACGAGGTGATCCGCCACCCCCTTGGAAAACGCTTTGATTTCGTCCCATGTGTGCACGCGCTGCAGCGGCAGCACGACATGAAGGCCCTTCCCGCCCGTCGTCTTTACAAAGCTCTCAAGGTTCAACTCCTGCAGCAACGTCCGGACAAGTTGTGCCGCCTCGATGACATATTCCCATGGGACCGTGGGATCCGGATCCAGGTCGATCGTGATGCGGTCAGGACGATCGAGTCCATCCCGCTTCGCTCCCCACGTATGCCACTCCAGCACACCCATCTGAACGAGCCCGATGACTGCCGGCAGAGAATCGGCGATCATGTACCAGGACAGGCCCTTTCCTTCAGAAATCTTTACTCTGCCGATCGTGTCAGGGACCGTCTCGTTCGCGTGTTTTTGATAGAAACAGTCCTTGTTGTATCCCTCCGGGCAACGCACCAGCGTCAAGGGCCGGTCTTGCAAATGGGGCAAGAGCCAGGTACTCACGCATTCATAATATCGGGCCAACGCGAGTTTGGTGACCCCCTGATCGGGAAACAGGACTCGCTCGGGATGACTCAACGTGACCCCCGCGACGGTGGTCGGCCCGTCGGCGGATTCCTTGCTCTTCTTAGACGGACTTCCTGCCGGGCGTGCGCGGCGTCGGGTGAGCATCTTCGAAGCGCCGCTCGGAGCGGCTCGCGCGGGCGTATTGTTTCCCGGTCCTTCCTTGATTACCGACTTGGCGAGTTTGTCTTTGCGTAATCCCTGAAACGCCGCCTGCCTGAGAAGGCCTTCGTTCGTCCATTCTGCAAACGCCACCTCAGCAACCAACCGGGGCTTCACCCAGTGAACTCCGCGCGCCTCGGCGCCGCTTGGAGGATTCACAAACGGGGACCGTGGCTGCTCCAGCACGGTCAGACGCTTGTGCAACTCCTTCAGCGAGCGTTCGGAAAACCCTGTTCCCGTTCTCCCAGCAAACTGGAATTGTCCATGTGCGTCGTAGACCCCCAGCAGCAATACTCCAAAGGCCAGGCGGGAGCCTGACGGGTCGGTAAACCCTCCGATGACGAATTCCTGACGGCGGCCACATTTGCTTTTTATCCAATGTCTATTACGCCCGGCAAGATAGGCCGCGTCGATCCGCTTGGACATTATCCCCTCCATCCCCCGACGACAGGCCTCAGCCATGACGACTTCGCCCCGGCCGGTTATGTGGTCGCTAAACCGAATCAATCCTGACGCATCGCGTGGCACGATTGCAGCCAGCGCTCGTTTACGATCGAGGAGTGCGACTTGCCTTAAGTCATACCCGTCGAGATACAAGAGATCGAACACGTAGTAGACCAGGTTCGTGTCCGATCGCGTGTCGAACGCATTCTGCAGGGTCTGAAAATTGATGCTCCCATCCGGCATCAGCGCGACCACCTCGCCGTCGAGCCACGCATTCTTGACAGGCAATGCCGCAGCCGCCTCGGCAATCTGCCGGAGTTTGGCTGTCCAATCGTGGTCGTTTCTCGTGACCAGCTTTGCAGACTCATTCTTCACACGACACAGGATCCGATAGCCGTCGTATTTGAGCTCGTGCACCCATTCATCGCCCACCGGAGCCTGATCCGCCAAGGTCGCCAACTGCGGTGGGATCCATTCCTCCTGGGGCGCACGGCGTGCCCCGGCCAATTGTTTCGTTCCCGCATCGTGAGGACGGAGGACCGGCTTGGTTGGCTTCCCGGCGGGGCGATTCGATGGCCGCACCCGGCGACGGCCTGACGCGATCTGCTCGATGGTCCGCCCACTGGCGACGCTCTCCGTGAGACGCTGCGTCACGTCACTTGTTTCCCCGCTACGGGCCTCCTCATCTTTTTCCTTGATCAGCAGCCAATTCTCCTTGCCCTCTCCCTGTCGCGCGCCCATTCGAACCAGATTCCACAGGCCGCGCAGCTTGTGACCATGCAGGGTGAACTTCAGCCGGCCTCGGCGATAACTCACAGACGGGTCGCCGAGAGGAGACCAATATCCCCGATCCCACAGCAACACCGTCCTCGCGCCATATTGTTGAGGCGGAATGGTCCCTTCGAAGCCGCCGTAATCAAGCGGATGGTCCTCCACATGCACCGCCAACCGCTTGTGATTGGGGTCCAGGCTGGGCCCTTTCGGAACCGCCCAGCTTTTCAACGTCCCATCGAGCTCTAACCGGAAGTCATAATGGAGACGGCTCGCGGCATGTTGTTGGATGACGAACTGCAGTCGTGCCGAGGGGGAATGCGCGGCGCCGCGCGGCTCGGGGGTCTCTTTGAAGTTACGCTTTTTCCAGTACTGCTGAAGACTCATCTGTGCATCACCCAACGGGACTCGGCGCGGCAGTGTGTCAGTCGCCTTTTCGAACTGCGGGGCTCCTTGCGACAACGGACGGCGCCATTACATGATGGTTAGGCGCTCTTTCGGTGCGAAGGCTGCTCCGGCTTGCTCGAGGCACGCTTCATTCGGGATGGCGACTGTCCCTTGGCCTGCACACTTCGCTTCAACAGCGCCATCAGATCGATGACGTCCCCCTTGGCCGGCTTCTTGTTCTCTTCGTCGACTTCGGCCTCGGCTAGGACTTCCGTTTTCCCCGCCTTGATCCGTTTGTCGATCAGTTTCATGAGATCGTCATGATAGGTGTTCCGGTACCGCTCCGGCTTCCACTGGTCGGTCATTTCATCCACGAGCTTCTTGGCCATCTCGATCTCGCGCGGCGAGACGCCGGATGCCTTCAAACTGCCCGAGGGCACCTCGAGACCCTTCGCCGACTTCAGTTCGTTCTTGTACCGCAGGGTGTTCAACACAATGACGTCGCCGCTGGGGATGAGGGCCGCCAGATACTGCCTGGTGCGAATGACGACGGTGGCGACGGCAATTTTTCCGGTAGCCTTCAGGGTTTCCCGGAGAAGGGCATACCCTTTCTCTCCGCGCTTGTCCGGGGCCAGATAATAGGGCGTCTCGAAGTAGGTCGGCGCGACTTCTTCGGCTTCCACGAAGGCCACGATGTCGACCGTTTGTGTCGCTTTCACGTTGGCGCGTGTAAAGTCCTCATCCGTGAGGACCACATATCGCTCCTTTTCATACTCATACCCTTTGACGATGTCGTCCCACCCCACTTCTTTTCCGGTCTCCTTGTTATACCGCTTAACCCCGACCGGCTTCATGTTGCGCCGATCCAGCATGGTTAAATCGAAATTATTGCGGTTCTCGGCGGAATATAACACCACGGGAATATTGACCAAGCCGAAGCTGATGGCTCCGTTCCATAATGAATGCGGCATGATGAGGCCTTCTTTGTAGTGCGGGGTGATTGATGGCTCGCGGTTGAGCACAGCACAGAGCCCGTCGACCGAACAGTCTTCATTCGCTTCGCTCGCTTCGGCTAGCCCCTCCTTGCCAGACGGAGGGACTAGCCGGCCCGGTCAGTTTGTGCCGAGGCTGCGAAGGAAGAGCACAATGTCGGCGCGTTGGGCGGCGTCCGACAAATAGAACGGATGCGGGGCAGTTGCACCGCGGCTCGGGTCGAGCAACGCATCCAAGGAAGGGACGGTGTTGTCATGCAAAAACACCGGCTTACGATCCAGGTCGAGCAACAGGGGCAACGCAGTCCCGCGCTCAAGGCCTCTGATGCTGGCATTGACGACGGCCATCTTATCGTCGAAGAACACGCCGGGTGTATCGAGGATCGGGTTCAAGGGCGGCGTGCGTTGAGGCAACAACACGACGGGATTATCACCTGGGAAAATAGTTTTCATCGGCACAATAAATGTGGGGACAAATTTACCCTGGTCGACATTGTGACA